>CAVEFW010000039.1:0-4271 GCA_963615035.1 Phocaeicola dorei | reverse complement strand
ATCGAAGAAATACAGCATCACAGTTGAAACAACACAATCCTGGCCCGCCCTTGGGTTTTTATTCAAAGACACTGACGGAAAATTTAGCGTAAGTTTAACAAGACTATGCGATGGCGATAAATTGCATGATTCAAAATGGAAATAACAAAAAACATAACAAAAAATGGAGTGAGAGTCTTGAATGATTGCCGAAAAAACGCAACCTTGCAAAAGATATGTGAGGCGGGCAGTGAAATTGTGCAACTTGTATTTGTTATGCCTATTTTGATTGTGCTGTTTGGTCTTGCGGTGCAACTTTGCTTATGGATTTTTTCAACGGTGCAATTTTCGCAAGCCTGTGAACTTGTGGCAAACAACACAGATGTCAACGAACTGTGTGATGCGGGCATAACGAGTGAGCGAGCAAGCAAGATGATAGCAGATGAAATATCAGCAAATATGATTGGGGTTAGTGCAGATGACATCGAGGTGAGCAATGTTTCCATAACTGACAAAAAAGATAAGTATGCTAATGGCGAAAGTGTGGTTTCCAATGGTGTGATTTCACTGACCCCTACAGATCCGACATCGTATAGCCTTGTGCAGTCTGAAAGTAATGCAACTCTTAATTTTAGCGCTAGTTATGTGTGCAGAAATGTGGTTGATATCTTAGGAGAAAACAAATTAAATTTCACGATATCGCGCAATAGATTGCTGAGCAGAATAACAGAGGTGCGAGAAAATGCTTGAAGCGTCTGTCTATAAAAAGGTGCATGTGCGCCGAAGATCGGAATTTGGAAATGTGAGTGTCAGCACGTTATTTATGTTGCTTGGTCTTTCTTTTTTGCTTGCATGTGCAATAAGTCTGTCAAGCGTATATTTGGCTTGGGCTAACGTTCAAAACGGGCTAAACATTGCTAAGGAAGGAATTATGACTTCAAGTTTTCAAGTGAAGATAAAAAGCGTTGATAACCCTGGAAACATTATTGCCAACAAAATTGCTGAAGACTTTAGAGCAGCAGGTTACGATGAAAAGTTAACGGTGTGGTTTTATGAGGAACCCGACGAGCAATTAAATGACAACGTGAGAGTTTTAGCTGTTTATGCGGTTGCTGAATATCCTTATTCACTCGGACAGCTTATTAAAGAGGTCAACATCAAGTGTGAAACGAGTGCTTCTGTTGTTCCTTACTCTGACGATCGAATTTACAAACTCGGAATCGACTTTGGCAAAGTGGATGTGTTTGTCTATGACGAAAAATCGAACGTTCCTCACCAAAGTTTTGTTCTTTTTGCCAATGCTCCAGGAGGTGTGAGCGATGCAAGAAACAAGGCACTAAACATTGCAAAAAAATACTGGCCATAAGATTCAAAGACTAAAAATGATGCTTGAATTAAAAAACAACTGAAGCAATGAGCAAAAAATAGCGTAAGGAAATATGGGAAAGAAGTGCTTAAAAATATTTAAAGAAAAACAATTTGAACAGCCTAAATGAACAAAAAGAGAGGAACTTGGGCAATGTTAAGCAAAACTAGAGACAATCTTTCAAACAGACCAGCACCCAACAAAACATCAAAGTTTTCGTCTGTCAATTTAGACGATGATGCTCGCTTGTTTAACTGCGCACAAAACAGTTTTAACAAAGCGAATGCGACAAAACATAAAAAGGAGTCTATAAAAGGCAAAGTGCGTGCGAAATTGTCAGATGGCGATAAATCATCAATGCAAGTTGAGAAATTGTCGCGCAGTGTTTTTATTGGCACATTTATAACTGTTGGGTCTGTCATTTTTGCAATAGTGAGCATATTTACATCGCAGTCTGCAGTATTGCAAGCAACTGGAGATGCTAGAGAAGTGTTAGTTGCAACCCAACAAATAGCTGCGGGCACAACAATCACTAAAGAAATGCTGGAAACAAAAAATATTCCTGGCGCATATGTGCAAAGCGAATATGCTTCAGATGCAAACGAGATCATAGGAAAAACAGCTGCGATGGCGATTTCCGCGAACTCTCAGATTAGTGAATATCAAATAAGCACACAAGCAAACACTTCCTCTCTGGCAGCAAAAATTCCCAAGGGAAGCAAAGCTATAAGCGTAAATGTTACATCGAGCAACGGAGTGTCAAATTTACTCAAATGCGGAGATAGGGTGAATGTGTATTCGGCAAACGCATCGAGTGCAAGCATGAAAAAAATTACTGAGAATGTGTTGGTGTTGGCCCTAGATGGTTTGCTTAGCGGACCTAGCGGCGATGTTGTGTATTCGACGGTAACTCTGCAAGTAACAGAGCAACAATCAGAGGAAATAATAGATGCGCAAACTTCCGATGAGATATTTTTGACGCTTAATTCATTGGCTGATTCCCACGCTCAAAGTAACAAAAACTTGGATGCGCAGGCAACAAAAAACACACTGAATTCGACTGTCAACTTGTAGTTGAACAAAAGTGTGGCGGTTGGCTTTTTAGGGAGTTAGGTTTTGAGGCAGTAACTTTTTGGGATAGTTGCCTTTTGGGATTGTTGTCTTCTTAGGTGCTCGTGGAAAAGCAAATAGTTAAAAGGAAATATCATGGACAAAGAAATTAAGGTGCGTGCAAAAAATGCTATGCAGGTGTTGCTTGCAGACAAAATTGCAGAGTTGCCTGCGGATGCAAAAAACGAAGACGTGCAATCGCTTATTGTTAAGACCGTCTATGAACAAGCACGACAAGACGCACAACTCACGGAAAGTGAAATCAAGATGCTTTCCGATGAGATGGTGAATGAATTTCTGTATTTAGGACCATTGCAACCGCTTATGTCTGACCCAGAGATTAGTGAAATCATGGTAAACGGCGGCGGATTTAGAGAAGATGGTTCGATGAAGGCGCATGTTACTTGGATTGAACGCAACGGATGTTTGCAAAGGCGAGATGATATTATCTGGGATGGTGAAGCACATGTGCAACGAATAATGAACAGAATATTGTCGCGCCAGGGAAGACATATAGACGAGGGAAACCCAATAGAAGATGGTTCTTTGTTTGATGGATCGCGCTTTAATGGCACCATATATCCAGTTGCAAAAGACGGGTCGACTTTCAACGTGCGCAAATTCAGAAAAGACAGCATAAATGCTAGACAATATATAGAATTTGGCACGGCGTCACCTGAAGAACTTAATTTTTTGTCTACCCTAACTGCATCAAAGGGAACTATTCTTATATCTGGGGGCACGGGGTCGGGGAAAACAACGCTATTGAACATATTGGCTTCTTTTATTCCTGAAAGCGAAAGGATAATCACGATTGAAGACACTTGTGAGCTTTTGATTCACACAACACACCCTCACGTGGTTCGTCTTGAAGCGCGAAAAAGCAACGCAGAGGGAGCTGGTGAAATTAGTCTTGATGAATTGCTTATCAGCACACTTCGCAAAAGGCCAGACAGAATAATAATTGGAGAATGCAGAGGTCGCGAAGCTTATACCATGTTGGAAGCATTGAATACAGGTCATGAAGGTTCGCTTACTACCATTCATGCAAACGACCCAGTTTCTGCGCTTCGTCGTTTGGTGACACTAGTAAAGCAAGGTGATTCGACTTTATCGGAAGAGATAATCAAACAAAAAATTGCTGATGCGATTGATTGCATCGTGCAAATTCAGCGTTTGCCTACAGGAGAGCGTGTGATTACGCAGATTGAGTATATCGGCGGATATGCAGACAACAACATACAGCATGACACTCTGTTTGAATATAGACATCAAAGCGATGATGGCACCTCGCCGCACGCATCTTTAGGTGTGCAACCGCATGTGCTAAAAGAAAAAATAGAAAATGCTGGTTATGAATATGACCCAAATTGGTTTTTAGGATAGCGCCGTGCAAGAGAATATCTATATATCAAATTTAATGTTTGTTAGTGTGGTTGTTGTAAGCGCGGCTGCTTTAATTTGGTGTGCCTATCTTTTAGGGTTGCTAGCGCAAACAAAAAAGCATGTAGGAAAAATGCGTGGAAGCGGCGTGTTTAGTGCTGCGTCAACAAACAAATCTAAAGACAAAAACTTAAACAGAAATCTAAGCAATGCTGGTGGTGCTTTTGGCAATGGTGCTGATGGCAACAACGCAGAAAACTCTGTGAAAAAAAGCGGTTTGAAACTCTTGGTTCAAAAGATAACTCGAAGGAGAAATCAGAACAATTCTGAAGTAGATGTGTCTAGAAAAAACTGGGTTTTGTTTCAGTTGGCTGTTTGTGTGATTGTTTTTATTGCTTCTGTTTTGGCGGGTAGTGCAATTATGGGCATTATC
>CAVEFW010000038.1:0-10236 GCA_963615035.1 Phocaeicola dorei | reverse complement strand
ATCTCTAGCACGCGCGATGTTCGGCGTGCGATGTGCTCGTGTGCAACGCGCGGTCGTACAGCGTGTGGTGCGTGCGCATGTGCGCGACGTGTGCGTTCGATATGTACACACACGATGTGTACGTGCACAGCGTATGCGTGCGCGACTCATATTACGCACACGCACATTTAATCTCGCGTGCATTTTGTGCGCGAAGCTAGATGCGCGATGTCGCATGCGCACACCGCGTTATCACACGCGCCATTAAGCGCCGCGCTGTTTTTACGTCATCAAGAGCAGGGTTATTTTTGCGCCATTGCCCTACACAAAGGAAAGCGCGTGCTTCACATCTGCCACAAGGTCTTCCGTGTCCTCAAGTCCGCATGAAAAACGCACTAGGTTAGGATAGATGCCCGCCGCTTCGAGTTCTTCGTCGGTGAGTTGGCGATGAGTGGTGCTGGCAGGGTGCAAACAACACGTGCGCGCATCTGCCACGTGAGTTTCTATCGTGCCTAACTCAAGGTGCTTCATGAACTCGAGCGCTGCTTCGCGTCCGCCCGCCACTCGAAGCGCCAACACACCACATGTGTTACCGCGCATATATTTTTGCGCGAGGCTGTAATATTTATCGCCCTCAAGCCCTGGATAACTCACACTTTCAATCTTGTCTGACGCTTGCAGGGCTTTGGCCACAGCCAAAGCATTTTCGCAGTGCTTCGCCATTCTGATGTGCAAAGATTCAAGACCAAGGTTAACTAAAAACGCATTTTGAGGTGCTTGTATGGAGCCCAAATCGCGCATGAGTTGCACGGTGCACTTTGTGATGAATGCGCCTGCGCGCCCAAACGCTTCGGCATATACCACACCATGATACGATTCATCTGGTTCATTAAATGCAGGGAATTTGTCGGGGTGCGCGCTCCAATCGAATTCCCCCTTGTCAACTATGGCTCCACCCACACCTGAGCCGTGGCCGTCCATATATTTGGTGGTGGAGTGAACCACCACATCGGCACCAAAATCAAAGGGCTTGCAATTCACAGGCGTGGCGAACGTGTTATCTATGATGAGGGGCACGCCATGATCGTGCGCTGCGTGCGCAAACTTTTCGATGTCGAGCACAGTGAGCGTGGGGTTGGCGAGCGTCTCACCAAAAACTGCTTTCGTGTTGGGCTTGAATGCAGCGTTTATTTCTTCAGGCGAGCTATCTGGGTCAACAAACGTGAAATCGATGCCCATTCTTCTCATCGTCACATTAAAGAGGTTATATGTGCCGCCATAGATTGCATTCGAGCACACCACGTGATCTCCGCAACTCGCAAGATTAAACACGGAAAAGAAACTTGCAGCCTGGCCTGAAGAGGTGAGCATGGCAGCGCTGCCACCCTCAAGTTCACAAATTTTCGCTGCCACGTTGTCGTTCGTTGGGTTTTGCAACCTGCTATAGAAATAACCCGATGCCTTCAAGTCGAATAAATCGCCCATAGCCTCGCACGTGTCATATTTAAAGGTAGTGCTCTGAATGATGGGCACGGCTCTGGGTTCGCCATTTTTTGGTTTGTATCCACCTTGAACGCACAGCGTTCCGCTTCCGCATTTTTGCATAGTTTATTCTCCTTAGAATTTAAATATTTGAATGCAATCATTTGAAAATGAACGCAAATTATAGAACACATTGAAAGACCTGCTTCAACAAACATACGCCTCTCTATTCTTCCTTAGTCGGAAATGGATTTCTTCGACCAGAAATTCTATATAGAGCATAGCCCAGTGCACCGTTGAGCAAAATGGACAGAATGCCTATGCCCAACGCAAAGTAAACAACACCTGATAAATCGCCATTTTTCGCTTGCTGTGCACCACCAGCAGATCCAACATCTTGCACAGTAGAATCTGTGTATGTGATTATTAAATCGCCGTTGTCATCGATTTGCACGGAACTTATTCCACGACCATCTTTACCATTGTCTCCGTTTGTATATACAGTGCCCAAGGGCGCAGACGATATATTCACGCCACCAGAACCAGAGCCCGAGCCCGACCCTGAATTGGAGCTAGAACCTGTTGACCCCGTGGAATAGCCAGAAGATCCCGATGATCCCGAAGACGTGCTAGACAAATCTTGAACCTCGATTGTCGAATATATGCCAGCGGAAGCAGAACCATCTTTTTTCGTCAAAAGATCTGTTAAGTCTGTCTCAGTGCCCGAATATCCGTCTGACACGATTGTTTTATATACGTTTTGTGTTGTCGTGCCCGAACCATTTGTGCCATTTGTGCCATTCGCCCCGTTCGCACCATTTGTGCCATTCGTTCCATTCGTTCCACTCGCGGCCGCATTGCCTTTCAAACTAGAAAGCCAAGCTTCCTGCGTGAGTAAACTTTTGTTGTTGTTTGTGCTCATCATCGTGTCTTTATACACCGAATAACCGCAAGAATATCCGCATGTGGCCTCGAAAACTTCCAAGACTCTATATTTGATGTCGTCGTAATTCATGGCAGTCCAGCTAAATGAATCATTTTTTGAATAGACAGAATTCATCACACCGTTCAACAAATCGACGTCTTTTCTGGCAAAATCTTCCACGCTTGAGCATTCCTTAACGGCTGCGTTATATTCTGCCTCCGTCAAAATCATCACCTGCCCATAGATAGACTGGATTTCCGCATCGGTCATTTTGCTTGTCGCGTTCTTTAGCAGTTCATTTGCCAGCGCAAAATATCCAGCATAGGCACCACCGTAAGATATGCACTTTTTGAAGAAATCTTCTCTTGATAGTGCCAACACAGAGGGGTCTGTTTCAGACAAAGCCGCCACGTATGCCTCATATACACCGCTGTTATTGGTGTTTTCTTGCTTGTCTTTGCACATTGCCAAAAACTTTTCTTGGGTGAGCAACTTGCCTGAAACACACGACTCTATATATAAATCGTATGCGCTTTTGCCTTTTTGCTGAACTAGCCACTCCTCCAGCGTGCCTGAAAATCCATTTTCGCGTGCAAGGTCATATGCAGATTTTCCATTTGCGCCATACAAGCTTTGAAGCCATTGTTCAAGCGTGCCCTTATATCCTTTGTCTTGCGCCAGCTGATAGGCACTTTCTCCATTTTTTCCATCGTTTCCATGAAGCGAATTTATCCACTCGGCCTCCGTGCCCGTAAAGCCATGCTCACGTGCAAGATCGTATGCAGATTTTCCCTCTTTACCGCGAAGCGATTTGAGCCAATCTTCAAGTGTGCCCTTAAAGCCGTTGTTGAGTGCCAACTGGAAAGCATTCAAGCCATCCTTGCCATCTTGACCAGCGGCTCCAGTGTCTCCTTTGTCGCCCTTCTCACCTTTTTCGCCAGTGTCGCCCTTTTCACCTTGGTCGCCTTTATCGCCTTTATCTCCCTTGTCGCCTTTTTCACCCTTGTTATTTGAACTTTCTTGATTTGCATTGGCGTTCTGATTTACGGGTTCGCTGTTAGATGCGTTTGAAGTTGCATTTGAAGTGCTCTCGGAAGAATTGGTGTTTTCATTAGTGTTGGAGTTTGTGTTTTCGTTTATGTTTTCGTTTGTGTTTTCGTTTTCCTCGTTAGACGTATTCGAGTTGTTTTCGTTGTAGTTGTCGCTATAGTTTGAATCATTTTCGTCGTTGCTATTGTTGTTATTATTGCCGCTCGAATTATTCGCGTTGTTGTTTGTGGCAGAATTGTTGTTTGCTGCACCGTTATTTGCTGCATTATTGTTTTCGTTGCTGCCATTGTTATTGTTATTGTTACTCTCACTAGACGCGCCATCATTAGCACCATCATTAGCGCCACCATTAGAATTAGCGTCGGTGTTTGTGCTTGTGTTGGTCGTGGATGCAACGCTTGTTGCATTGGAAGAATCGTTGCCTGTAAAGAGCAACAAAATAGGCGTGGGGTTTATGCTCTCGATGCCAGCCTGTTTGCCGCTTTTTTGTGAGCAACGCACTGAGTAATACATCAAAGACCCAGTTTGAGTTGTGGGCTCATCAGCCGTAAACGTATAGGTCAAATTTCCTTTGTCGTTCACAGAGGCACTCACAGGGTTGGCTGTCACCTGCGACCAATCGCTTTGCAATCTGGCATCTCGCTGATAGATGGTGTATTGCAAATCGTCGTTTGTGTAATACGCTCTGCCAGAGCCGTTGTCTTTGGGCAGTTTCCACTCAAGCGTTACCTGCGTTGTGCCATCGCTTTGCTTTTGATATGTGGCTTGCCGCATGGTTACAGGTGCTGGCGGGGCTGTAATGTTTTTCAAGGCATGGTGCACCACGGGCACATAGTCATCTTTGCCGCTCTCTCTGCTGCCCACTTTTATGCTGCCACCCGCTAGCGCCCACTGAAAGCCGTAAGTGTCGATAGTCTTTTCGCTGTTCGCGTTATTCGCAATCAAGGCAGACTTGTCTATGTTGTATACTCTGGTGGAGTTTCCAGAACTTTCTGCATCGGTGCTACCGCCTTTATACCCATAAGTTTGGCTTTGCGAAAAATAGAACCCGCCCTTGACAAACTTACTGCCAAATTGCACGCTTACATCGCTTGACCAGCCATTCATCGTCTTCCAATGGTGCTCTATGCTATCTCCGCTTCCAAGGGTAATTTCATCTGAGCCCGCAGATTTCGACAAGTTAAACCACGTGGCTTCCGTGGCAAATGTTGCTGAAGATTTGTCGTTAGATTTATCTGCACGCACCCAACTGTCGTCTTGAATGTTTGTGCCGCCCAACTCAGAGGCATAACTCCAAGGGTTGCCCGTGTTGTTCAAAAGCGATTTTTCTTCAATCTTCACCAGCTCTGGCAAGTCATCTAAATCTTGCGTTTTTTTGCGCTCGGCTAATGATGCGTTATATTGGTCCACAAAAGTGTTGTAATCCGCCACCGAATATTGCACGTAATAAGGCGCACCTGGCACAACACACGTAAGCTCGTCTTTTCCGTCTTGCGCATTCAACACTTTATATCTATATATATAAGTAGGAATGCGCCGGATAACCACGTTTGTGGTCTTTGTGGCTTGAAACGACTGCGTAAACGTGGTTTGCCGCGATTTCGACCAGCCGCTAGACCAGTTGCCCACCCAACCGACGCGTGCCGTAGAATCTATGTCTACAACATCTGTTTCGATCTTCAATGTGCCTGCAAACCCAACGCCCCAAGAGTGAAACCACTCTTGGCTATCTGTTATCGCGCTATATGAAACTGTTGTTGAATGCGTTGTGATGCCATTTGTTTGACCAAGCTCACCGAAGCTAGGTGCCGCTTGCAAAACCGATTGCACTTCTGGCTCTGTGTAACCCAAGCCCACATCGTCTTGATAGCTAATCTCTACGCCATCGTTTCCTATGTCGATGCTCACAATTTCAGAACTGAAGCGATCTTCAACATTTGAATTCATCTTGTTGCACACATAAGAGTCGTGGTTATACATGTCGTTATAGCAAAAACCAGTTGAATCTTTATATTCCACAACTTTGCCGCTGTCATCTTTCACATCTGCGTCGTATTCGCCACCTATCATCATGGCACTCACGGAATCCTCGTGCATGCCATTTCGCTTAAAGCCAATTAGCAACATTAACTGTTCGCGACCGTTGATGTTTTTGTCGAAGTTGCCAGACACAACGCTTCGAGTGTATGTGTTTGTAACAAGGCAATCGCTGGTGGTCTGCTTGTCTGAGTGCTGGAAATATTCGGGCGTGTATACCCACGACGAATCGATCCTGCCCGAATCTTCGCTCATCTTATATACGTTGCCATCCACATAGAGAGCCTCTGGCTTGTGGTTGCCATTTACCTTGAAGTATTTCACACCGCATCGCGCCTGAATTTTGTCATCGTGATATGTGCCCGCTTCCTTCCAAGAATTAGACTTCAAACTGTTGTTAAACTCGATTGTGGAAATCTTGCCTTCCGTGGCACGATATGTGGCCACACAGTATGTCTCCAAGCGATATCCATCCCAAGGGTCATTGCTGTCTGTGCGCGCCTTTATGTCTTTTGTGTCTGCCTCGCTTTTCACGAACCACTTTGTGCTTGCAAGAGAGATTTCATCAACGTCATCGCCGTCTGCATCGCCCACAGAAATTCCTGGGTTTCGCATGGTCGCCCAATAGTGATGACCATCTCCCCCATCGTTTACGTATTCGCCGCCTATTTTGTTTTTCAAGACATCGCCCAAGCTAGATCCGCTGTTGCCATAACTCACAGCCAAATATGGCATGAATCGACAAAGCATAGATCTGTCCATATTTCTGGGTTCGCAGACAGATGTAACAACTGCCAAGTCATCCACGCCGTCTCCGTTGAAATCGCCTGTGTCAAGGGAACATGTCAACTTGTCATAGATTATCGTGCTTCTCTGCCAGCCACCACCGAGCGCCGTTTTCCAATCTGGGTGAATTAGCGCATCCGACACTCTGCTGACCTTTGGGTTTTCCATGTCTGTCCAGTCGATCTCGAAAAGCCCCATGTCATCTTTGGTGTCAGAACCATGCCCTGGGAAATAAACAACAGATGTATCATATCCGTTGTTGTAATAGCTGCCCGCGGTGAGAGCGATGAAGTTCAAAAATTCAGATGAATAAGTTTGGCTTTTGATGTTTTGGCAGACCATTGAGCCTAAAACTATATTTTTCGAGCGCTTCTTTTGCGTGTAGTCATACATCCACACAACATATTCAACCGTATCTGATGCTTTTTGATCTACGGCTGCATATACAACGCAATCTTTGCGACAGCGATCTTTGTGCGGGTTAAACGCAACTGCGCGAATGTTTGAATAGGCAATGTCTTGGTCGTATTCCTCTGCCTTTTTGAAGTTCGATGAATATTTTGAAACTCCTGCGCCATAGAACGACTCAGAATATTTCATGTCTGAATTCGCGAAGGGGGCGCGATTGAGCGTAACACCACCGTTGTATTTGCGCTGCTCACTTAAAAAGGTGTCATAGACGACAGATTGTCTGGATCTTTCAGCACTTTGCACAAATGCCAGCTCGTTCATGGGGTTTAGGATTGCGTTTGACACTGTGCCATCTGCGTTCACATTGGTGATGGGCGATATATGGTTATTTTTTACCTCGGCTAGCCTGTCTGTGGCTGCAGTATAGTCGCCCGTGAGGTCTGAGAATTTGTCGTCTATCTTGGCAGAAGACCCCGAAACGGCTGAGTTTGTAGTCGAGTTTGTGGTCGAGTTGGAAGTGTTATCTGAAGTGGTGCCAGAATCATTTGTATTTGAGGCACTGTTGGAGTTGCTGGCGTTTGAATTGCTGTTTGAATTGTCGGCGTTTGAATTCGCGTTGGAAGTGTTTGACGTGTCAGAAGTGTTTGTCGTGTTTGACGTGTTTGGCACCTCGGTGTTTGAGGCGTTTGAGGTGTTCGCGGCGTTTGAAGACCCTGACGTGTTTGAAGTTGTTGAATTATTTGACGCATCCGCGGAAGCATTTGCATCACTTGCCGCACTTGAAGTGTTTGAAGTGCTTGAAGTAATTTCAGCGGTCGCTTTGTTGTTGTCTTCAACTTTTTTTCCCTCTTCCGTTTCGGAAAAATTAGCATCTACCTGCGATTTCGCAAAATCTTCCACCACACTCACGTTTTGCAACATGTCTTCTCTGGCAGTTGTTGCTTGCGAATCTGCAGTTGAATCTGGACGAGCCTCGGCTTTTTCTTGTGGCTGAATTATGGGCAAAACGGAACAAGCTAATATAAAAGAAAGCATCACGCATAACGCTTTTTTAGAAGTTGCTTGCACCTTAAGGAATGCTAATCTGGCTTGCTGCATGATCTCTCCTTTGTTTAGCTAAACACTATGGGTGCTAATTATACTTTTGTTGTGTGGCTTCTAAGCCATTTTGTAAAAGAAATTTAACAGACTCACTAGCTTTATATATAGATTGATCGAAGTCCTCTTCGTCCTTGCCTTTGGGAGAAGCCAAAACAAAATTTGCAACATCCATGCGACCTGGCGGCCTGCCCACTCCAGTGCGCACACGATACCAATCGCGCGTGCCCATCTTTTCGATTATGCTGCGAAGACCATTGTGACCAGCATGTCCACCGCCAAACTTTACGCGAATTGTGGCAGGAGGAATATCTAGCTCATCGTGCACAACAATCAAATGTGAAGGGTCAACTTTGTATTTCTTGCATAACGCACGCACAGCAACGCCACTTAGATTCATGAATGTTTGCGGCTTTGCCAATATGATTTCGCAATCGTCAACCGTGTGTGCGGTGCGCGAAGCAGCACTCACTGCGGCACTCACCGCAGCACTCGCCACACCACTCTCCTTTGATTTTCGCGCGCCTGTTTTTTTGGAAGTGCCTCCCGCAATGCCCAACGTTTCCAAACACCCGCTCATCTTCACACGTGCCACAAGAGATTCGCATTCGCTTTTCCAATAGTTCGCACGCAAATCGCCCGCCAGCACATCGATTACACGAAAACCAGCATTGTGGCGCGATGTTTCATATTCAGTGCCTGGATTTCCCAAGCCTACTATCAAATACATGCAAATTCCCTATTGCCATTGCTAGATATATGCTTGCAACTTTGTATCGAACAAATCGCTCACGCTTTTGTTTGTGTATACGCTGCGGATAGCTTTTGCCAAAAGAGGCGCCACGGAAACCACCTTTATCTTGCCTGTTTGTTTTTCTGCGGGCACAGGTATAGTGTTGCAACACACGACTTCTTCCACGGGAGCATTTTCCAAGCGCTCATAGGCAGGACCGCTCAGAATAGGATGCGTGCAGCACACATAGATTTTTTCCGCGCCGCGATCGTTTAGCGTTTGTGTGGCAGCCACGATGCTGCCAGCAGTGTCTATCATGTCGTCATTCACGATGCAAATTTTGCCTGTAACATCGCCTATCAGCGCTGTGATTTCAGCTTTGTTGTGTCCTGGACGCCCTTTGTGCATGATAGCCAAATCTGCATTCATCTTGTCGCTTATGCGCTTTGCTTCCTTTGCACGCCCAACATCGGGGCTCACGATGCAAAGCTTTTCCTGCGGGATTTCCTTTTGCCAAAAATAATCTACCAAAATGGGCAGAGCCGTCAGGTGGTCAACTGGGATGTCGAAATACCCTTGAATTTGCCCCACGTGCAGATCGATGCTTATCAGCCGATCTATGCCTGCAACGCTCAACAAATCTGCCACGAGCTTTGCCGTTATAGGCTCGCGACTGGCAGCTTTTCTGTCTTGACGCGCATATCCATAGTGAGGAATAACTGCCGTGATGCTTCGAGCAGAAGCACGCTTTGCAGCGTCTACCATAATGAGCAACTCCATGAGAGCGTCGTTTACATCGAATGCGCCATCAACAGAATCCGACACGCTTTGCACCAAAAACACATCATCGCCGCGAATGCTTTCCAGATAACGCGCATAGATTTCGCCGTTGCTAAATTTTTCTAGGCGCACATTTCCCAGTTCAACGCCCAGTTCCTTAGCGATTTGTTGAGATAGGTCTGGATTCACTGAGCCTGAAAACAATTTCAACTCTTTTTCCATCTGTGTCATGCGCATCTCCTCTCTGTGTGTTGCTTTTATTTCTAGTTGGTTTTTCTTGGTTTCGGTTTTTTATTTTAGTTTTTCTTTAGGCTGGGTCTGTGCCAACTTTACTCCTGTACTTCGCCTTCTTTACGCCTGCCTTGCCTGCTCTGCGCTGGCTTTACGGCTGCCCTACGTCCGATTTACACCCAATTTACGCTGGCGGAAAACGCACCACCAGATAAAGTGCTGCTATAACCACCGTAACAATCATGATGGGGAATGCAGTTTTGAAGAAGTAAATAAACGTGATTTCATGACCGTTTTTCTTCGCAATGTCGCTTAACACAACGTTGGCACTGGCACCTATTAGCGACCCGTTGCCGCCCAAACATGCTCCAAGTGATACCGCCCACCAAAGAGGTGTCACATCCATGCCCGATGCCGAAAGCGAAAGCAAAATGGGGCACATCGTGGCAACAAATGGAATGTTGTCCAAAAACGCAGAGATGATGGCACTGCCGAACAACAAAATCAACATAGTTAAAAATACGTTTCCGCCCGTGGCGCTCACCAGCGCGTTTGCGAGCATCTCGATTATTCCTGTGTGTTCAAGCGCACCCACGATAACGAACAGCCCCGCGAAAAACGTGAGCGTTGTCCACTCCACCTGAGACAGCGAAAACTCGATGCTTTTTCTGGAAATTAACAAAAGGATGCCCGCAGCAGCAAGCGCTATCACACAAGATTCAAG
>CAVEFW010000037.1:0-4095 GCA_963615035.1 Phocaeicola dorei | reverse complement strand
ACATTTTAGTGGTTGGCATGTGCAACGCTGTAAACCTGACAGATGGTCTAGATGGTCTTGCGGGCGGCACAGTGATGATGGTTATGGTTGTAATGTCGCTCATCGCGTTTCGATCTAACCTATTGTCTTCATCTGTTATAGCTGCTGCCATCGCGGGCGCATGCATCGGGTTTTTGTGGTTCAACACATATCCAGCCGACATTTTCATGGGAGACACCGGTTCTTTGGCTTTCGGCACAGCGCTCGGCGGTTTGGCTGTGCTTACCAAAACAGAATTTTTGGTCATAATCATAGGCGGCTTATATGTGATAGAAGCACTATCTGTAATAATTCAAGTGGCATATTTCAAGCGAACGCACAAACGCATTTTTTTGATGGCGCCACTTCATCATCACTTTGAAAAAAAGGGGTGGAGTGAAACAAAAGTGGTAGTCAGGTTTTGGATTATATCTGGGCTATTTGCTTCCGTCGGGCTTGCTTGGTTTTTTGCCAAAATCTTGGCTGGATAAATTATCTTTAAGCGTGCGTGCAAATCGCGCGTAAAAATTGCATGAGGTAAAAAATGACTAGTGAGAAATTAGATTCAAGCACGTCGAGCGATTTCTTGGAAGACAAAAAGCGTGCGAAGAAATTTTTAGGCGATGTGTTAGTTCTAGGTCTTGGAAAAACTGGGCTTGTGGCTGCAAAATATTGTGCAAATTTGCTTGAGAGCCGCGTGCGGAGTTTAACAGTCTATGCAGGTGATGCCGACCCAGAAGATCTGAGCACTGAAGCCGCAAAACTAATAGAAGACCTTAAGAGCGTGGGTGCGAAAGTTGTATTTGGCTCTGTTGATATATCTGGGTCTTATGATGTTTGCATAGCAAGCCCCGGGATTTCTCAGTTTTCAAATTTTTATAAAAGCTCGAAAGCCAATAGCAAAGAAGTCATAAGTGAAATAGAGTTTGCTTGGCGTGAGAGCGCGCTCGATGCCCAGTGGGTTGCCATCACGGGCACAAATGGCAAAACCACCACAACTTCTCTTGTAACTCACATCTTGATGTGTTCTGGCTTGCGCGCGCGAAGTGTGGGAAACATTGGAAGTGTGGCACTAGAGGCTGTTTGGGAAGACGCCAAGTTGCAGGGCGCACATGGGGGTGTCTGCGGTGACGTGTCAAAATGTTCAACAGACAGCACCGCAGGCGACATTACTTGCGGTGCCGCAGGCGACACGCCAGAAGTTTTCGCACCCACAGTTTATGTGGCAGAAGTTTCGTCTTATCAGCTGGCATCAACGCGATATTTTGCACCAGATGTTGCTGTGCTTTTAAACATCACACCAGATCATCTGCATTGGCATAAAATCATGGAAGAATATGTGCGCGCAAAATTGCGCCTGTTCGATAATCTGGGGTCGAGCTCTGTGGGCTCTGTGAACTCTGCAAATTCCGCGCATCTCGCAAATTCTGCGTTAAAGAACAGGTGCCGCCCCGTGGCGATATTGGATGCAACCGATGACATCGTGCGCGAAACGGTGCGCTCGTTTAAGGCAACGCCTGAGGAAGAGCGCGGCTTTAGCTATATTCCTATAGGCACAAAGGAAGGTTACGCGCAAAGCATGCACGATAGATGCGGTGCAAAAAACGCGGCATACATTAGCGAAGGCGCACTCAAAGTTTTATACGAAGGCAAAACCCACACGTTCGCCAACACGCAAGACTTGCAAATTAAGGGCTCACATAATTATGCAAATGCGCTTGCGGCAGCAAGTGCTGCGCTGGCGGTTGCGCAAAACTTAAACAACGCCGCTTGGTTGTGTGCAAATAGCAACTCGCATGTGCTCAGCGATAGCGCAATCACACGCGCTCTTACAACTTTTAAACCTCTAGAACATCGCATAGAACCGTGCGGTGAAATAGACGGTGTGAAAATTTATAACGATTCAAAAGCCACAAACATAGACGCAACGCTAATGGCACTGAAATCTTTCCCTGAAAAAAAATTGGTTGTGTTGTTGGGTGGGCTGGACAAAGACACGCCGCTGGATTGTCTTGTGAGCGAGGCTCACGCGCGGGCGCATCATGTGGTGTGTTATGGTCAAGCTGCTCCGCGTTTTTCTAAAGCCTTTGTGAGTGCGGGTTATGAAAATATGTTAGTTCGCGCTAACAATCTAGAAGAAGCACTCGATAAGGCTTTGTTGGTTGCAAACGCTGGAGATGTGGTCTTGTTGTCTCCTGCGTGTGCATCGTTTGACGAATTTAAATCGTTTGAACACAGGGGAGAGATGTTTAAGAAATATGTTCATGCGCGAGCCTAGGCCTCTAAATAAATTTAGATAATTCAAAAGAAAGACTGTTAAACTTATCAACAATTTTAGATATGCGCAGAATTGCAAGTAATTGTAATAACTGTAAACAATCGTAAACATTTCAAATAATGCAACTTTCTAAATCGACGAAATGCACGAGGCGGCAAACATTGCGATAAACGCAACAACAAGTAAAACAACAAACACAACAACAACAATAAACGCAACACCAAACGCAACAGCAAACGCACAATAAACGAGGTATCAAAACGCGATGACATCTAAATTTAATAAGTTATCTACGCTTGATGGGCCGCGCATAGCACTATTCTTATGCGCCTTGGCACTTATACTCATAGGTCTTGTGATGGTTTATTCTGCCAGCGTGGGGCAAGTTGTATCAGAGGGCAGCACCGATTCGTCTTCATATCTGGAAAAACAAGCACTTTTTGCCGCTATAGGCATCGTTATAGGTGCTTTAATTTGGAGATTGACACCGCCTTTCGTTTTGCGTTCATGGCCTGTTTGCGTTTTGCTTTTTTTAGCTTCTATGGCACTTTTAGTTGCCACATCTATATATGGAATTGCTACCAACGGGGCACAGCGCTGGATTCCTATAGGTAATTTCATGACGTTGCAACCTTCTGAATTTGTAAAGATATTTTTGGTGATTATCTCCTGTAAATTGCTGACAGATTACAACGAAGGTCAAGTTACTTTCCCCATGTTTTTAGCCTGCATGGCGGTTGGGGTTTTTCTTCCCCTAGTTTTCTTGTTTGTTGCGCAATCAGACTTGGGGTCTGCCATGATCATTGGCGTAGGCGTTTTAGCTGTTTTGTGGGTAGGCGGCGCACCGATGAAGTGGATTGTTGTTTTGATTGTGGTGGCACTAAGCATTGTGGTTGCATCGATCGCTTTTACACCATACAGATCGGATCGCATGTATTTCGCAGATCCTTGGGCTGATGGCGAAAATGGCGCAGGTCAGGGCTTTCAGCTCATCAGGTCTTTCTATGCCTTTTCGCAAGGCGGTCTATTTGGCTCAGGCATAGGAAATTCAACTGAAAAATTAACGCCTTTGCCAGAAGCAGAGACAGACTTTATATTCGCAATAATAGGCGAAGAGATGGGGCTTGTGGGCGCAGTGTCTATCATCGCGCTATTCTTTGCGTTCCTGATTGCTGGTTTATTTGTTGCCAAAGGCGCGCAAGACCCTTTTGCTGCAATGCTTGCAGGCAGTTTAAGCGTCATGTTGGTGTTCCAGGCGTTCTTGAACATGGCATGTGTTATTGGTGCGCTGCCCACCACAGGAAAACCACTGCCATTCATATCTTCAGGTGGGTCTTCCATGTTGGCATCTGTTGGCATAGTTGTTTTAATCATGATGGCCACACCTGTGGGAAGTGGCACCAGCATATATGACAAACGTCGCGAAAATTTGCGTGTTGTGAGAAGTGAAAAAGTTCTAAGCGTAAAAAAGAGATAGTGGGGCTACGGAAAAATTTTGGTCATCAAGTTTTATTTCTGTGATGTTCGGGTGTTTATATACAATTTATAAAGAAGCGTTTTGGTGTCGTTTTGGTGTCATGTTAGCAAGGAAAAACCATGATAAAGCCAGTTGAACATATAGGGTCAGACAAAAAGAAAAAACTAAATAGGGAAAGCGCGCAAGAAAACAATCAAGGTGCCGAAATCTGTGCCGAAGTTCGCAAGTCGAGCATCAATGAAAAAAGCGCCAATGATGCGCAAGAAAGCAAAACACAAAAACACAACGATGAATTGAGAGTTGTTTTAACAGGAGGCGGCAC
>CAVEFW010000036.1:0-9108 GCA_963615035.1 Phocaeicola dorei | reverse complement strand
TTTTCTTGAAATTGTTTAGCACTAGGCACAATCAAATCTACTAATTTAGAGAGATTATTTTCTTTGTAAAATCCCTTTTTGTATTTTGGAACAAAAAGCGGACAAATTGTC
Source organism: Phocaeicola dorei (assembly GCA_963615035.1). GTDB lineage: Bacteria > Actinomycetota > Coriobacteriia > Coriobacteriales > Eggerthellaceae > CAVEFW01. The sequence goes on along the minus strand of CAVEFW010000036.1, from coordinate 8,997 downwards.
CTATAATCATTCCAAACTAACTTTAGAAATTCGATCACAAGATATACACGAGATATACGCAAGATATACGACCGCGCACATCAATAAAATTTGCAAATTAACAACTTGCACCATATTAGCAGAAAGGGCACCGCTGTGACATCACACGCTGGCGAAGACATCAAACAAAAGCGCACTAGATTAAACATGACGCAGAAAGAGCTTGCCGATGCAATCGGTTTGTCGAAAAATGGCGAGCGATCTGTAAGGCGATGGGAAAACAATGAAAGCAAGCCGTCACATGCAACGCTTCAGATGATTCTTGATTTTCCCGAAAACCCACCGTATGAGAATGTTCATGGCAAATACAAAATGATTGACTTGTTTGCGGGCATCGGCGGCACGCGCTTGGGTTTCGTGCAAACAAACAAGGTTGACATCGTGTTTTCCAGCGAATGGGATAAATTTGCAAAGAAAACTTACTACGCTAATTATGGCGAAATCCCGCGCGGCGACATAACGAAAATTGACCCCGAAACAATTCCTGACCATGATATTTTGGTGGGTGGGTTTCCGTGTGTTGCATTTTCGCAGGCAGGCAAAAAAAGGGGGTTCGAGGATTCGCGCGGCACTCTTTTCTTCAACATTGCAAGCATCGTGAAAGAAAAAAGGCCTCAGGCAATTCTTTTGGAAAACGTGAAAAACCTGCTTACCCACGACAAGGGCAATACATTTCGGGTAATAAAAAACACACTCGAGAGCCTTAATTACGCGGTGTTCTATAAAATTTTGGCAGCCAGGGATTTTGGTCTTGCACAAAATAGGGAGCGCATCTATATCGTTTGTTTCAACAAAGACAAAGTGGGCGGATGGCAAAATTTTTCTTACCCCGAGCCCCCTAAAATTAAAACTTCGCTTGGAAATGTTCTGGAAGCGAACGTTGACGAAAAATATACAATTTCAGATAAGCTCTGGGAAGGTCATAGGCGGCGCAAAATTGCCAACAAAAAGGCTGGCAAGGGCTTCGGATATTCGCTCTTTAATGAAAATAGCACCTATGTAAACACAATTAGCGCGCGCTATTACAAAGATGGCAGTGAAATTTTAATTGAACAGGCTGGCAAAAATCCGCGAAAAATCACTCCGCGAGAAGCTGCGCGCCTGCAAGGTTTTCCTGAAGATTTCATCATTCCCGTGTCCGACACTCAGGCATATAGACAGTTCGGAAACTCTGTTGCGGTGCCAGTAGTTCATGCTGTTGCAGAAAAGATGGTGCAAGTTTTAGATGATGAAGAGTAACGCCTTTCGCGCATCGCAAATGATTTAAGACAAGCACTAGGAGGTAAATAAATGCAAGAGAGAAAAATGAATGAAGCATTACTTGCTGAATTTCCTGAACTTAGGCTCAAGTTTGATGAATATACTTCATGGCAGGATGGAATGGATACTGGGGCTTTTATAACTTATGAGGATATTTTTCTCCCTCACATTGTTGCTGCCGTAGAAAACGAAGATTTTGATTTCTTGAGAAGGGTGGCAGTCTTTTTGGAAAAATATCTTACACAAGAAGGGGAATATTCCTCGAACGTTATCTGTGTTGGAATTCTCGAAGGTCTCAAGGCTAAGTGCGACAATGAAAAAGTTAGACTGTTTTTGTTGAAGGAGTCGCGCAAGCAATTTGACGAGCTTGTTTACTAGACCCGTGCTGCAATCATTTCAATGTAAGTTTTTTGTTAACGATGAGCAGTTGAATTATTTTGAATTATCATTAATCTTTGCGAAAATTCGCGAGGGAAATTCAACATACAATTAAACAAATAACGCACAGAAACACGCAAAGGACAAAGCACAAACATGGCAAAAAAGAACATCGACTATGGCAACGACAGCATAAGACAACTCAAAGACGAAGAGCGCGTGCGACTGCGACCTGCGGTTATCTTCGGCTCAGACGGGCTGGATGGCTGCGAGCACGCAGTGTTTGAAATATTGTCGAACGCGGTGGACGAAGCGCGTCAAGGATACGGCCGCGCAATCACGCTCACGGCATACAAAGATGGCTCGATATGCGTGGAAGACGAGGGTCGCGGGTGTCCGCTGGATTGGAACCCGACAGAAAAACGTTTCAACTGGGAACTTGTATTCTGCGAGCTTTACGCGGGCGGAAAATATGCCAACAACAACGGCGGCAATTATGATTATTCGCTTGGCACAAATGGTTTGGGCTCTTGTGCCACGCAATATGCGTCTGAATATATGGATGTGTGCGTGTGGCGCGACGGCAAAAAATATTCGTTGCACTTCAAGCGCGGGCGCGTGATAGGCTCGAAGAAAAAAGCACTTTGCATAGAAGATGCTAGCCCGCAAGAAGCGCATCGCACGGGCACGCAGATTACATGGCGGCCCGACTTGGAAGTGTTCACGTCAATCGACATTCCGCTTGCGTGGTATGTGGAAACAATGCGCCGTCAGGCGGTGGTGAATGCAAACGTGGTGTTTCGTTTGCGCGTGGAGCGCGACCAACAGTCAGCGTTAGGCTCTGCGTCGGGTGCCGCGGCGGGTGATGCGCTGACCGCTTCGCCCCAAGCAGACAATGCCCCTCAGCCCCCCACCGCCCAAGAAACCGACGCGACCGCAATAAAAACCGCAATAAAAAACACCTCATCCAAAGCATACACAGAGGGCAACTTCGACGTGCAAGAATTTTGCTACCCCAAGGGCATCGAAGATTATGTGCTAGAAAAAACTGCGGGCGACTATTTAACAGAACCGTTTTTCATCCAAGCGGAACGACGCGGGCGCGACCGCGAAGATTTGCCCGACTACAACGTAAAAATCACTGCGTGTCTGTGCTTTTCGCGCGGCGTGCAGACACAAGAGTATTATCACAATTCATCTTGGCTCGAAAATGGCGGGTCGCCCGAGCGCGCAAGCTCGCGCGCCTTCACCAGTGCCATCGATGCCTACATCAAAAAGCAAGGAAAATACAAGCAGAAAGAAACGTCTATCAAATGGCAAGACGTGCAAGATTGCCTCGTTTTGGTGACGAATTGTTTTTCCACGCAAACCTCTTACGAAAATCAGACGAAGAAATCCATCAACAACAAATTCATTCAGCAATCCATGACCACGCTTTTCAAAGAGCGCATGGAAACATATCTAATCGAACATGGCGCAGAAGCTAAAAAAATTGTCGAGCAAGTGTTAATCAACAAACGATCGCGCGAAAACGCCGAAAAAACGCGTCAGAGCATAAAGACCAACTTGCAGCAAAAAACCGATATGTCGCACCGTGTGCAGAAATTCATCGATTGCAGAAGTCGCGATGCGCAACGCCGCGAGGTTTATATCGTGGAGGGCGATTCTGCGGCGGGCGCGTGCAGGCAATCGCGCGATGCCGAATTTCAAGGTGTTATGCCCGTGCGCGGCAAGATTTTGAATTGCCTGAAAGAAGATTACCCGCGCATCTTTAAATCCGAGATAATCATGGATCTGTTGCGCGTGCTGGGCTGCGGCGTGGAAGTGAAAGACAAACGTCTGCGCGATTTGGGCACGTTCGACATAAACAACCTGAACTGGAAACGCGTGATTATCTGCACCGATGCCGACGTGGATGGATATCACATTCGCACACTCATCTTGACTATGCTCTATCGCTTGGTGCCAACGCTCATAAACGAAGGCTATGTGTTCATCGCCGAATCGCCGCTCTACGAGATAAATTGCAAAGAGAAAACGTATTTTGCCTACACCGAGGCGGAAAAGGCGCAGTTTTTGAGCGAGATAGGAAACGAGAAATGTTCGATAAACAGGTCGAAAGGTTTGGGCGAAAACGACCCAGACATGATGTGGATGACCACGATGAACCCCGATACGCGCCGTTTGATAAAGGTGTTGCCCGAAGATATGGCGCACACAGAGAAGATGTTTAACTTGTTGCTCGGCACCGATGAGGCGGGGCGCAAAAAATACATCGCCGAGCACGGGCGCGAATATCTGGATGTGCTGGACGTGCAGTGAGAAATGTGCAATGTGCAATTAGGAATTAGGAATTTGCAATTTGCAATTCGTGGGAGAGCGAACTGGGCAGAGCGCGAGCGAAACGCGCGACGCGAAACACACATGGCAAGCAAAAGAAAGAAAAACCAAACCAAAGCAAAAGGTGAGAAATGTCGGCTAATAAAAACGGGCGCGCGAAAAGCGCCAGCAAAACCACCAAAACCAAAACCAAAAACCGCGCCAAAAGTCGCGAGTACGACCCGAATGTGGTCGGCCTTAAACCCGAAGTGCTCGATCAGCCCATCACGCGCACACTCGAGCAAAACTATATGCCTTATGCCATGAGCACAAACGTAAGCCGCGCATTTCCCGAGATAGACGGCTTCAAACCATCGCACAGAAAGCTTCTTTACACCATGTATAAAATGGGGCTGCTTCGCGGGGCTAGACAAAAAAGCGCGAACATCGTGGGGCAAACGATGAAGCTAAACCCCCATGGAGATGCCGCCATCTATGAAACCATGGTGCGCCTCTCCACGGGAAACGAGGCGCTCTTGGCACCGTTTGTGGATTCTAAAGGCAACTTCGGCAAATATTACTCGGGCGATTTGAGCTATGCGGCTTCGCGTTACACCGAAGCGAAACTATCTCCCATCTGCGCTGAAATCTTCAAAGACATCGACAAAGACCCTGTGGATTTCGTCGATAGTTACGATGGCGCCATGAAAGAGCCGCTGCTTTTGCCCACCACATACCCCAACATCTTGGTGTCGGCGAACAAAGGCATAGGCGTTGCCATGGCAAGCGACATCTGCGGCTTCAACTTAAACGAAGTGTGCAAAGCCACCATGCAACTTTTGCGCCACCCCGCCTGCGACCTGCTGAAATATATGCCCGCGCCCGATTTTTCCACGGGGGGCGAAATAATTTACGACGCGCAAACCATGCGCCAGATATACGAGCGCGGCACAGGCAGTTTCCAGATTCGTTCGCGCTGGCGTTACCTGAAAAGCGAGCGCATAATCGAAGTTTACGAAATCCCCTACACCACGAAAACCGACGTGATAATCGATCGCATCGTGAAACTTTCCAAAGAGGGGAAGTTGCGCGAAATATCCGACGTGCGCGACGAGACCGATTTGTCGGGCTTGCGCATTGCCATCGATTTGAAACGCGGCACCGACCCCGAAGCCCTCATGGCGAAACTTTTCAAGAGCACCACGCTCCAAGACACATTTTCTTGCAACTTCAACGTGCTGGTGGACGGCTATCCGCGCGTCATGGGCGTGCGCGACATCTTGAACGCGTGGATTGAGTGGCGCATCAGTTGCACAAGGCGGCGCGTGACATTCGACTTGCAGAAAAAATCGGAGAAGTTGCACTTGCTGTGTGGCTTGCGTGCCATCTTGCTCGACATCGACAAAGCCATCGACATCATCCGCAACACAAAACTCGAGGTAGAAGTGGTGCCAAACCTCATGCGCGGGTTCAACATCGACAAAGCGCAGGCAGAATTTGTGGCAGACATCAAGCTGCGCAACATAAACGAGGAATACATCTTAAATCGCACGCGCGATATCACAAAACTCGAGGAAGAAATTGCAGCACTTCGCGAAATTCTGAGCACGGAAGAAAACGTGAAGCAAGTAATTTATGATGAACTTGCTGAGGTGAATAAAAAGCACGTCATGCCACGACGCACGGGCATGATTGAGGCGCAGAGCGTGCCCGATGTGCCCGATGAGCCAGAAGTGGAAGATTACGCGGTGAAGATAATGGTGTCGAGCGAGGGCTATCTAAAAAAGCTCAACGATCGCGTGCAACGCAGCGCCACGTCGCTTAAATATAAAGATGGCGATGGCGCCTGGATTGAGTTCGACGCGCGAAACGCAGGCGAGCTTTTGGTGTTCACCACCGCAGGTCAAGTGTATAAATGTAAGATTTCGCAATTCGAGGACACGAAGTCTTCGCAGTTGGGCACATATCTGCCCACAGAGTTAGATCTGGAAGACGGCGAGAGCATCACGCACGTGATGGACCCAGAAGATTATTCGGCTTGTGCGCTTTTCTTTTTCGAGAACGGGCGCGTGGCGCGCGTGGCACTCTCTGGTTATCAAACAAAACAAAATCGTCGCAAGCTGAAAAACGCCATCTATGTGAAAAGCCCGCTTGTGTGCGCGATGAAGTTAAAGGAAGAAAAAAACATAGCGCTTCTCACCAACGACAACCGATTGCTTGAGTTCAACACAGAACTTCTGCGCACGAAAACCACCACCAACACGCAAGGTGTGCAAGTGCTCACTGCAAAAGCGGGGCGATGCGTGCGCGAGGTGGGCAGCGTGGCGCAATTTTTAAGAGTGGCAGCTCGCAGCGAAACATATCACGCCGATCGCGTTCCCGCTGCTGGCACGCCCATTCGCCAACAAGACGAAAAAACGCTGTTCGACTAGCCTTTGCGTCAACACTTGATTGGCCTTTGCGTTTGCACTTTGCCGCATTTCTGCGTGCAGGCGCTATCGATGCGGCGCGGCACCCACCCACGAGCATTTTCGCAGCCAAACCTCTAACTTTTCAAGCACGCGTAAGCGTTTTTTACTATACGTAGACGTTTCAACTGAAACGCTAAAAATTCTGTAATAGAATTTCTTCGTTGTTTCAACAAACAAAAAAGAAAGTGAGGCTCTAAGATGAACGAATCAACAAACGAAAAGATGTTTTGTTTTCAGTGCGAACAAACGGCAGGTTGTTCAGGTTGTGCGGGTAAGGCTGGCGTTTGTGGAAAATCAAGCGAAACTGCAAACTTGCAAGACGAGCTAACAGGCGCACTCATTGGGCTTGCTCGCACCACAAGCGAAACAAGCGAAACAGGAGCAACAAGCGAAACAAGCACAACAAACCAAACAAACGCCACCGATGAAATCTACAACGCCATCATCGATGGCTTGTTCGCCACCGTTACAAACGTAAATTTCACCAACGCATCAATCAAGAAACTAACAGAGAATGTGCATAGGCTGGGCGATGCCTCCAACGACTACAACATGCAAACGCTTTGGGCTGCAAACGAAGATATCCGCAGCTTGAAATCTCTCATATTGTTCGGCATTCGCGGCATGGCGGCATATGCATATCACGCGCGTGTGCTTGGTCACACAAACGCCACAGTGAACGAATTTTTCGTGAAGGCTCTGTGTGCCATCGGCAGCGACTGGGGTCAAGATGAACTTTTGCCCATCGTCTTGGAAGTGGGCGAGAAAAACTTGGTGTGCATGGAAATGTTAGATGCCGTTAACACTGAAGCATATGGCACGCCCGAGCCCACCGATGTGTCGTGCGAGGTTGAAGAGGGGCCTTTCATAGTCATTTCAGGCCACGACTTGCACGACCTAGAGCTTTTGCTCAAACAAACCGAAGGGCGCGGCGTGAACGTTTACACTCACGGCGAAATGTTGCCCGCTCACGCATATCCAAACCTAAAGAAATACTCACATCTAAAGGGAAATTTTGGCACTGCTTGGCAAAGCCAGCAAAAAGAATTTGCAGACATCCCCGCCCCAGTGCTTTTCACCACAAATTGCCTGATGCCGCCACGAGAGTCATATGTCGACCGCGTGTTCACAACAGCTCTTGTGTCTTACCCTGAAATCAAACACATAGGCGAAGACAAAGATTTTTCTCCTGTGATTAAGAGAGCCCTAGAGCTGGGCGGATATGGCGAAAACAAACAATTTTGCGGCATAAACGGCGGAAACACCCTTACGGTGGGCTATGGGCACGCAACTGTTTTAGGTGTTGCAGATAAAGTGGTTGAAGCCGTGAAGGCGGGCGACATCAAGCACTTCTTTTTGGTGGGGGGCTGCGATGGCGCACGCGCAGGCAGAAATTACTACACCGAATTTGTGAAACAAACACCGCCAGACACCGTGGTGTTAACGCTTGCTTGTGGAAAATATCGCTTCAACGACATAGATTTGGGCAAAATAGGCGGGCTTCCACGTTTGATGGACGTGGGTCAGTGCAACGATGCATATGGCGCCATAAAAATTGCAACTGCCTTGGCACAAGCTTTCGATTGTGGCGTAAACGACTTGCCGCTTTCCATGGTGCTATCTTGGTATGAACAAAAAGCAGTCTGCATCTTGCTCACGCTTTTGCATCTAGGCATAAAAAACATTCACCTAGGCCCCACACTGCCAGCGTTTATATCTAAAAACGTCTTAGATGTGCTAGTGAAAAACTATTCGATATCGCCCATATCCACACCAGAAAAAGACCTAGCAAAATTGCTCGGGTAACTTTTGCGAAATAGCCTTGGCAAAATTGCTCGTGAGCTCTTAGAAACAACGCGCATAAAACTTGTTCAAAGTCGCGTTCAATTTAATTCAACAGGTTGTGCAGGAGGTCTAAATCTTCCTCCTGCACATCACTTGTCTATCTACATCAACATTCCATACAACATTCAGACTTTTTTCAAATATCTTGGTCAAGTGTCTATCTTTTTCCATCTCATTGTTCTAATATAAGCATAATTTGCATACAGGAATAATTCTTGAGCACAAATAAAGAGTTTCCATTGTTTTGTGTGCAGCAAAACCGCACGCCGTGCGCGACACATTCGCAAACCGCGCAGGTCGCATGGTCGGACAACTGCAAAACCGCAGGTCGCACTATTGTTCGCAAAACTGCACGGCGGCGAAACGAAAAGTTGCACACTTGCAATAGAAACTTTTTATGGGTGCTCGAGGTTATGTAGGCAAAGAATGTAACCACTCCAAATGAGAGGAGAACACACATGAAAAGTCAAAAATGCATCCCCAAAAACGGCAGGTGGCATTTGCTCTTGCGAATGTGCACCGTTGCAGCGTGCGCTTTAGTTGTTTTCGCTATGTGCGTTGCAATCAACAGCTCGTGGGCACAAGAAGGCCAAGAGCAAAACCCCGAAAACAACATCGCTGAACAAGACGCCTATTCCCAAGAGGTATATCGCCTCTATAACACCATCACATCTGAACACCTGTT
>CAVEFW010000035.1:0-4600 GCA_963615035.1 Phocaeicola dorei | reverse complement strand
GGTGCACAGCTAAAGTGTTTAACAAAGGCATTTATTCAGCAACACTTATTGGCAATGTGCGGGGGTGGAAGTTGGATGATACATATTCTCAAAAAGAAGTGCCTTCTTGGGGTTCTAATAGGCAATATAACTTTGCATATAAGGTGAGTGCCAAACAGGCACCAGACGTAGAGCCACTTTTGAAAGTGTCTTATTATCACGACTATGTCAATTTCACAAAATATGGTTTGAATGCATTTTGCACAAGCGAGTTGGTCGTTTATGGCAGTTTATACACACCTATGAGCGCTGAAAGTGCAGAGGCAATTCAAAGCGATGCTCAATGGACGGGGTGGTGCACAGACCCTGAATGCAGCGTGCCTTACACACCAATTACACTCACTAAAAACTTAGATCTATATTGCAAAAACTCATTTCCTATAATTTGGGATCTTACGAACAGGGCGGAAAAATTAAATGACATAGCGAGCAGAAAATTCAGCAGAAAAAGCGACATGTCTGAATCGATAAAACTTAATCATCTTTTGCCTGAAAATATAATCCTAGATTGGAAGGATGAATATGAGTTGCCGAATTTACCTGAAGTTTGGTGGGTATCGGGCAACGATATTCGACACTCTGTTGGGTTAGTTTGCAAAGATGCAAATAGCAAGCAAGTTATAAACCAAAAGACCACCAAAAAAATTATTATCAACGGGAAAACAAAGCTATATGCCGATTGGAAACCTCAAACGTATGATGGAGTGCACTCTGAGTAAGGAGGAACACAACTTTTAATTACTTGTCTAAATTACTTATCTAATAGACTTTTGCCTGTCATCTCTTTGGGGATAGGTATGCCTATCATGTCGAGCAGGGTTGGAGCGATGTCGCACAGGGCACCTTGCGTGCCTAAGTTGTGTGAGGTTTTGTTTTCACGGTTTTGGGGTGCCGCATTTTGGTTTGTTGTATATTGATTTGTTGCACTTTGAGTTGTTGCGTTTTGGTCTGCTGTATTTGGATCTGTTTCACATTGGGCTCCATTTTTTGCAAATTTGAAATTGTTGGAAGTGTAGTCAACTAAAACCAAAGGGACGGGGTTTGTGGTGTGTGCTGTGTAAGCGCAGCCCGCACAATCGAGCATTTTGTCAGCGTTGCCATGATCGGCTGTTACAAGAGCCACACCACCCCTGCGCTCTATGGCGCCAAGAACTTTAGCAACGCTGCAATCCACTTCCTCCACCGCAGATATGGCAGCACTGAGCGAGCCTGTGTGCCCCACCATATCGCAATTTGCAAAGTTGACGATGTATACGTCAGCCGCATCGGAGTCTATGGCTTCCACAAGGGTTTTTGTTACTTCAGGCGCACTCATTTCAGGCTTTAGGTCATACGTTGCAACTTTCGGGCTAGAAATAAGTTTGCGCACTTCCCCACGCTTTGGGCGCTCCACACCGCCGTTAAAGAAAAAAGTCACATGAGCATATTTTTCTGTTTCTGCGATATGATATTGCAAAAGACCCTCATCTGCCAACACGTCTGCCAACACGTTTTTGGGAAAAACTTTAGGAAAAGCCACTGGTGATGTAAACGTGGCGTCATATTCCGTCAAACAAACAAAATGCACTTTTGGCAAATAATCACGCTTAAAACATTCACTGTCAAAGCCAGTTCCACACCCTTCGATGAATGCCCTAGTTAGTTGACGGGCGCGATCGGGGCGAAAGTTGAAAAACACAACGCCATCGCCATCGCAAACTCCCCTATCACTAAACGCCACAGGTTCGATGAATTCATCGGTTGTTCCTGCGCCATAGAGTGCTTGAACCACATCTGTTGGTGTTTGTGTTGCACTAGCAAAACTCATGTTTTCAGAATCATGCAAATTTTCGCGTGCGCCACCGTGTGCACCATCGCGCACACCATCACACACAGTTGCACACTCACCCGCGCTTGCCTTGTTGCCCAAAACAATCGCATCGTATGCACGTTGCACGCGACCCCATCTGTTGTCTCGATCCATCGCGTAATATCTGCCTGAAATGCTGGCAATGCTGGCACTAAAATTATCGTCGTTTATATCATCTAGAAATTGTTGCAACTCGCTAATAAAACCAACGCCGCTTGTGGGAGAAACGTCTCGACCATCCATGAAACAATGAATGCACACCTTTTTCACTTGCGATTGCTTTGCCATAGAAACCAACGCATAAAGGTGTTTGTTGCTTGAATGAACTCCGCCATCAGACAAAAGCCCCATGAAGTGCAAGACCGAATCGTTTTTTTTCACATCATCAAAACAAGACAGAAGCACCTCATTATTTAGAAGTGTTCCGCTATCACATGCATCGTTTATGCGCATGAGCTCTTGAGGAACAATTCTGCCAGCACCGATGTTTAGATGCCCCACTTCTGAGTTGCCCATCTGTCCTGCAGGCAAACCCACAGCTTGACCACTGGCACTCAAACTCAAATTAGGCGTGTAATTAAGAAGATAGTCTAGACAAGGCGTATCTGCAATAGATATAGCGTTTCCGTCTCCTGGAGCAGCCAGACCAAACCCATCCATGATTATCAAACACGCAGGAAGGTTATATTTTCTATCTATACACTTTTCGCTATCTTCGCCATTTTTAGACAAATTGCTCTCGTTTATATCATTCATACTATTTATACTCTTTTTTTAGGTAATTTGACAGATGGCTTACAAACAAGCCTTTATTAGCTCTAGGAAAGATTCCACTTCAAGCGCAGCAGAGCCAATGAGCCCGCCATCTATGCTATCTTGTGCGATGAGCGCATCCACGTTTCCAGGATTCATAGAACCCCCATACAAAACGCGAGTTTTATCTGAAACATCTGCTCCGAACATATCTTTCATGGTTTCTCGCAGAGCCCCACACATCTCATTTGCAACTTCTGGTGTAGCACTGCGCCCCGTGCCAATTGCCCAGATGGGCTCATAGGCAACAACAACTTTTTTCGCGTCAATCGCACCAACACCAGCCAAAGCTGCCCTAAGCTGTGAACACACATATTCAAGCGCACCACCGCTCTCGCGCACGCCCAAGCTTTCCCCCACACACACAATTGGATGCAAGCCACACCCAAGCAGTGCTTTCACTTTCTTGTTGACATCTTCGTTTGTTTCTGCGAACAGCTCACGGCGCTCGGAGTGCCCCACTATGCAATATGTGCAGCCCACCTCGCGAATCATTGGCACAGACACTTCACCTGTGAAAGCCCCCGACTCTTCAAAGTAAACGTTTTGCGCACCCACAGCAATGTCTTGTTTGTCGAACTCAAAAACGCTGTGGATGCCTTTCAAATTCACCGAAGGCGCACAAACAACGATATCTATGGCATCTGTATAGTCGCGAAAAACATTGTTTGAAATGCTTTGCGCAAGCACAACAGCCTCACCATAGGTTTTATTCATCTTCCAGTTGCCTGCAATCATAGGTTTGCGTGTCATCGCTACACCCCTCTCATGTCGTAAAGGTGAACTTATTGCTTTAGTGCCTCAACTCCTGGCAGTTTTTCACCTTGAACCAATTCCATCGAAGCACCACCACCTGTGCTTATAAACGTCATTTCTTCCGCCATATTGTATTTGTTAACTGCCGCCACAGAATCTCCGCCACCGATGATCGATGTGGTATCACCACAGGTGGCACCAGCCACAGAAAACGCAATGCTTTTTGTGCCCGCTTCAAAATTTGGCATCTCGAACACGCCCATAGGCCCGTTCCAGAAAATGGTTTTTGCTTGCGAAATCACTTCAGCATAGAGCGAAACAGTTAAAGGACCAATGTCTAGCCCCATCATGTTGGCAGGCATGGAACTGACAGGTGCAATTTCTGTGCGTGCGTTGTTGTCAAACGCATCTGCGCACACAACATCTACAGGTAAAATCAAATCAACGCCAAGATCTTGCGCTTTTTGCAACATCTGGGCAGCTCTATCAACCCAATCTGTTTCCAGAAGCGATGTTCCCACGTCATAGCCCTGTGCGCGCAAAAACGTGAAACACATGCCTCCGCCAATCAACAGCGCATCGACACGTTGCAATAAAGCATCTATCACTTTTATCTTGTCAGACACTTTTGAGCCACCCAATATCGCCACGAAAGGACGCTTGGGCGCCTTTAGCATGTTAGATATCGTTTCCACCTCGCGCTGCATTAAATATCCAGCATATGCAGGCAACAAGCGCGCAACGCCAGCCGTTGAGGCATGTGCTCTGTGTGCGGCTCCGAATGCATCGTTTACATATGCATCTGCAAGCGCGGCTAACTCTTCGCAAAAATCGGGGTCGTCTTTCTTTTCGCGCGCATCAAAACGAACATTTTCTAGGAGCAACACACACCCAGACCCAAGTTCACCGCACATCTGTTTTGCAAGACTTCCGCATATATCTTTGCAAAACGAAACGTTCACATCAAGCAAACTTTGCAAATGCGAAGCCACTGGACGAAGCGAAAATTCTTCTTCAAAACCCGCCCCCGATGGTCGCCCTAAATGGCTTATCAAAATAACACGCATGCCAGCATGAGCTAGCTTATTTATCGTTGGAAGTGCTGCGCGAATGCGAGTGTCATCACTAACACAGCCATCATCT
>CAVEFW010000034.1:0-6410 GCA_963615035.1 Phocaeicola dorei | reverse complement strand
GTGCTATTTATAGATGATGGCAGCAAAGATGACACTTGGAAAATCATTAAAAGCCTAAGCGAGAAAAAAGGCGTATTTGAAGGGCTTAAACTATCTAGAAACAGAGGCCATCAAAACGCTTTGTTGGCTGGTCTTTTGTGCGTGAAAGATAAATATGACATAACCATTTCCATAGATGCCGATGGTCAAGACGATGTAGACGCCATGGACAAAATGGTGGATGCATACACAAACCAAGGTTGTGAGGTTGTGTATGGCGTGCGATCAAAACGCACAACAGACACCGCATTCAAGCGACTAACGGCAGAAGGTTTCTATAAATTTATGCAAAAGCTCGGTGTGGAAGTTGTGTTTAACCACGCAGACTATAGGCTATTGAGCGCACGCGTGCTAAATGAGCTAGAGAAATTTTCAGAGGTAAATCTTTTTTTGCGCGGCATGGTGCCTCTTGTTGGCTTTAAGCACACAAGTGTATATTACGAACGTAAAGAGCGAATTGCGGGAGAGAGTTCTTACCCCTTGCACAAAATGATAGCTTTAGCGCTATCTGGCGTTACAAGTTTGTCGATAAAACCCATTCGCCTCATCACGTCACTCGGTTTTTTTATCTCTTTGCTAAGCGTAATAGCAATTATTTGGGCAATAGTGATGAATGTTACGGGTAATGCCGTGTCTGGTTGGGCTAGCATGATTTCGATCGTCTGTCTTTTTGGTGGCATACAGCTGTTGGCTATCGGAGTGATTGGCGAATATATCGGTCGCATCTATCTTGAAGCAAAAAGGCGACCTCGCTTCATCGTTGAGGAATTTACGCTCTAGGTGCGTGCGCCACTAGACGCACACACCACGCGCACACACGCCACACACGCACCAACATGACACTACACCACGCGCGCAGAGAAAAACCTACTCTAATGCCCCTTTTTCTTGCTTTTTCTTGTGAACACGCCGAGAGGTGCGTGTGCCAAGCGTGCAGGAAGTCTATCATGCGAATAATGCAACCCAATAGCTGCAAACATAATTAGCAACGTGAAGTAAGGCAAGACATATAAAGACTTTCCTTCAAACAAAGTGAAATAGACAAACCCTCCCAAAAACACAATGACGAACAAATTGAGCTTGAAATTTTTCTGTTTGAATTGGCAAACCAATCCATAGAGCGCAAACACGAAAATCACTATCTGCAGCGCATCACAATATAACTCATAGAGCAATCGCAGCTTTCCATCTATGAACAGATGTTGCAATAAAGAGGGCGGTTTATAAAAATAAAAAGTGTCGTTTCCATTAAACGATATCCACATAGACTGAAACGTGGGTTCACACCACACTGTAGTTATTTTTCTATAGAAAAAGCGGATTGGCTCTATGGGATTAGCCACAAAAAATGCAAGTCTTTCATTTATAGATTGCACGCTTGCATTTGTTATGAGGGCTGCGTCTCCACTATATTCACTCCAAACATTCCAGACATAACCGTTATACCAACCAGATGCTCTGCTTCCTTCTTGCAAACCCATTGCCAACCAAGCAACAAGCGGACACCCCGCAGGGTTTGTGTCTGGAAAAAATTTATTGACCAAGACAATCTGCATTAATCCTATGCACTTATATTCCACTATCAACAAAGCCACAAACAAAAGATAGATGGGTTTTTTATCTTTTATAACGCGGAGTACAAACCAAATGCCTAGAGCAATATAGAAAATTGCTGCATTTGGCTTAAACCATAGAGCCAAAAACAAACAAGCAAACATAGCCACAATTTTTAACACCACTTGTCGCTTGTTTGAAAAATCAAGCGTTAGAGCCATGTAACAGGCAAGAAGTGAAAAGGCAAGAGAGGGAATATTTCCATAGAGAAACGAAGAGAAAAGGGAAAGTGGCAAAAACAATGTGGCTAAAATGCACACATAACTTCCCACAACGCTTTTGTTAGAAGCGCGCTCTGCCACCTTTGATAAGACATTTACAATTATGATGACCGATATTATGTTTAACACTCTATAGGCAATAAAGTTTTCTGCGCCGAACAATTTGACTGCTGTATAGATATAGAAAAAATAGCTTATCTGAAAAGGATATCTGCTGAAATAGAAAGGGTTAGCTTCGGAAATAGCGGGGTCCAATGCACCGTTGGTCAACATGTCAACTGCTATGTTGTATATGACGAGCCCGTCTCCTGCTTGGTTTTTATTTACTATTATGCACCAAAAAAGACATATGACTAACACTATAAATGTGCAAACACATCGCACTTTCCTTGATTTTTCTAGACTGCGCTTGCGCGTGACAGCAAACAGAACAAACCCTATGATGATTGCGCCGGCTATGCTGACGCCCAACCTTAAAAACCCTGCTTTTCTGAGTGTTTCTTCCCAATCTTCGGGAAAGACATAGGTAGTAAAAATGCTTGCTAGTGTAAGCAGAGCCACGATGCAGATGGTTAAAGCAAAAATAAATGTATTAAACGCAGATATTACGTTAGCAGAAAAACTCTTGGATTTGTTTGAGCTTTGCCTTTTATTTATATCGCTTCTGTGTTTTGCGCGAGTAATCGTTCGTTTTTTCAAATTAGCCTTCCTATTAGCCTTCCTTAAATTGCACTAGAGCAATTTGTGTTTTGAATTAACTTGTGTGCAGATGATTATACTTTAATAATTTACTTTCCAAAATGTCAATCCATGTGCAGGAGCACATTCACCTGCAGCCCTTCTATCACACGCGCCTAAAACGTCGCGCACCCACAAAGGATTACGTGCGCCCTTGCCCACCGCCACAAGTGTGCCCACAATGGTGCGCACCATCGAATGTAAAAATGCATTGCCAACAACTTTTATTTGCAACAGCTCTTCACCTAACACACAAACACGCTCAATGGAAATCTCGCTCACGCACCTATGTGTCGGCTTGCCCTCTGCACTTTGCGCCTTGCAAAAACTCTTGAAGTCGTGTTCTCCTATCAGATATTTACTAGCATCTTGCATAGCGCTCACATCGAGCGTGCAAGGAATGGCCCAGCAAAAATCTTTCATAAACAAAGGCGGCTTGCCCACAGCCAAGAAATATCTATATTCACGAGATATCGCATCAAAGCGAGCACTGAAACCAAAAGGCACATCGCACAAACAACGCATGTGTATATCGTCGTGCACAAGCGCATTCACAGAACGGCAAAGCGCATCATAAGATCGCTCCCTAAGCTCACCTTTTTCAACGTTGAAACTTACAACTTGCCCTTTTGCGTGCACTCCCGCATCTGTTCTGCCAGCACATATGCAAAGCACCTCTCGCCTGAACAAAAGCTCGAGTGCGTGCTCTATCTCTCCTTGCACTGTTAACTGACTCGGCTGTCTTGCAAAACCTGAAAATGGTGCGCCATTATATGCAACCTTGGCGGCCAGTGTTAAGTGTTGTGTTTCTTTACTATTATCTTCATTCATGGTTTTTTGCGATTGTTTCATTCTCTTGCTTTATTCGCTTGTTTTATGCGCTAAGCACGCCTTTTCCAAACAGATCATACAAACTGGAACGAAAAACACTATCGCTGCCATCAACGCCATCTGGCAATTTAGCGCGATAAGTGCTGCCATCTTCTGCTCTCACACACAAAACAACACTATCGCACCCCTTAAAGTTTGCGCAAAGTTTCTGTAAACTGAGCATATTTTTCTGATCGAGCTTATGCTCGCTAACGTTTAACACAACTTCAGATGGTGCCAAATCTTCCTCACGCAGCTCTATCGTTTCAATATCAAATACCTTTATCTGATTTCTACGCTCACTGCGCTCAAATTTGCCCTTCAGCTTCACTACATAATCTTCCTGTATGCAATCGGCAAACTTTTCATAGTCAAACGTGATGCACTCCGTTGCACCTGTTTGGTCTTCTAAGTTAAAAGTTGCCATCTTTGTGTTTTTCTTCGTCAGGCGAACGTTTACACCAGACACCATGCCCACAAACACAGCAGACTTAACATCATGATTAAGCTCTGCCAAATCAGCCATTTGATATTGCGACACCCTGCTAATTAAATCTTGATAGGGAGCCAGCGGATGTTCAGATACATACATCTTCATTATCTCTTTTTCAAAAGATAGTTTTGTGCGTTTGTCCCACTCAACTCCGTCTGGTTCAGGAATATTATCTGGCGAAAATTCTGGGTCTGCCTCGGCAAACGCAGCAAACAAATCTGTCTGACCCGAAGCTCTGTCGCGCTGTCGTTTGGAAGCATTTTCCAAAAGCGTTGTTTCATCCACAAAATGCATGAGCTGTTTGCGAGTATATCCTGTGCTATCAAACGCGCCACTTTTTATAAGCGACTCAAGCGTTTTTCTGTTGTAACACTTTGAATCCAGCCTGTTCACAAAATCGTGCAAACTGGTATAAGGGCCGCCCTTTTCGCGCTCTGCAATTATTTGTTCTGCCACACCCCGCCCCACACCGCGCACACCAACTAATCCAAAGCGAATGCAATCACTCATCGGTGTGAAATTGGCGTTCGACGAATTTATGTCGGGCTGCATTACAGGCGTGCCATGCTGGTTGCAACTTGCAACATAGCGAATTAATTTATCTGCGCTATTCATATAACTCGAAAGCACGGCAGCCATATATTCAAAAGGATAGTGCGCCTTTAGGTATGCAGTTCGCATAACAAGAATGGCATAAGCGGCAGAATGTGATTTGTTGAACGCATATTCGGCGAACTTTTCGGCATCACTCCAAATTTGTTTCGCCACCTCTATTTTATATCCGCGCTCAACAGCTCCACTTTCCCAATCGTCTTTCAGCTGGCGCATGATATCTATCTTTTTTTTACCCATAGCCTTGCGCAAACGATCTGCCTTTCCAGCCGAAAAACCGCTCATCACCATGGATATCTGCATTATTTGCTCTTGATAGACTATTGTGCCATACGTCTCTTCCAAAATTGGCGCCAAGCGATCGTCATAGTAATTTGGCTTTGCTTTTCCGCTGGCCACGTTTACATAGTCATCCACCATGCCCGAGCCCAAAGGGCCAGGGCGGTTCAGCGCGATTGATGCCACCACATTGCTAAAATCACGCGGAGGAAGACGGCGAAAAAGCTCCACATATAAAGAGCTTTCAACCTGAAAAAGGCCATCCATGTTGCCTTGGCACATGAGCTCAAAAGCACCCGCGTCATCTATGGGAATGTCTTCTGGCACAATTTCAACACCGTGTGCAAGTTTTATGTTTCTGCAAGCCTCAGACAACACATCCAATGTGCGCAAGCCCAAAAAGTCCATCTTCAAAAGACCAAGGTCAGGTGTGTAGTGGCCGTCATATTGCGTGATTATGCCACCGCCCTTTGTGTCACGCTTCAGCGGCACATGTTCCACCATCGGGTCTCGGCAGATGATGGTAGCGCATGCATGCACGCCTTCCCCGCGCACATGACCTTCGATAGACTTTGCGGCGTCTACCACTATGCGAATATCTTCTTCTTGTTTGTAAGCAGCAGCAAAATCGGCGTTTTGCTTGAGCGCTTCATCTATGGTGATGCCTAACTCGTCCCCTATAAATTTACAAATTTTGTCACCTAATGCATATGGAAAATCCAAAACACGTGCTGCATCGCGCACAGCATTTTTCGCTTTCATTGTGCCAAAAGTGATCACTTGGCTCACGTGGTCTTCGCCATACACTTCTTTTATATGGTTGATGACCTCTTCACGTCTGCCCTGCTCAAAGTCTACGTCGATATCGGGCATCTCAACGCGCTCAGGAGACAAAAAACGCTCAAACATTAAACCGTTGGGCAGCGGGTCAATATCTGTGATGCCCATGGCATATGCAACAATAGCTCCCGCAGCCGACCCGCGGCCAGGCCCTACACCTATGCCCTGAGACCTTGCCCATTCGATGTATTCTTGCACAATCAAAAAATATGCAGGAAAACCTTGCTGAATGATGATGCCTGCCTCATATTCATATTGATCTAACACGCGCTTTTGTTTGCCTGTGTTATCTGCCACAACCACATCACGCCAACCCGCGCCATATCTCCTCTCAAGCCCCGCCTCGCACTTTTTGCGAAACCAACTCTCTTCGCTTTCGCCTTCTGGCAAGGGAAATTTTGGCAAAATAGAATCGCGCTCCAGCTCCACGTTACATTTTTCTGCAACTTTCACTGTGTTATCGCATGCTTCAGGAAAATCACGCAGCGCCTCACGCATTTCCTCTTCTGTCTTCATGTAAAACTCATCGTTTGCAAACTTCATGCGATTTGTGTCGTGCACTATGCTATTTGTTCCTATGCACAACAGCAAATCTTGCGCACGCGCATCCTCTTTCAAAAGATAGTGAAAATCATTTGTGGCTATGGTCTCGCAACCTATCTCTTTAGCTATTTGCGTCAATTTATGATTGAGCTCTGTTTGTG
>CAVEFW010000033.1:0-2927 GCA_963615035.1 Phocaeicola dorei | reverse complement strand
CTTCTAGACAGCAAAAACAAGGTTTCAGCCATTTTGTTTAACTGCGCCGATACGATAGACGACCTGCTGGATAAAAAAGATCCTGTGCACGCAATGTTTAACGCAGAAATAAATGTTTGGCGCGGAGTTAAGTCTGCCAAAGCAATGCTTAGAGAAATTTGCGACGCGGATTCGCTAGAAAACCATATCGATTTTTCTGATGCGTCAAAAGATAAATCCGAAGGATATGTAGGCAATGATTTATGCGGCACGCATGATGCACATGATACACAAGCTGCACACGACACACGAGGCACGCATGGTGCACATGACACGCATGGCACGCATGGCACGCATGGCGCGCATGATGCAGCGCTCGATGGAAACAACTTTGCAGATGAAAGTCTTCGTGTGCGTGATGCAAACATAGATCTTGGTCAATATAGATGTTTACCACTAGAAAATTCCAGATTGCATAAACTAGAACAAAATAGGCTGCGTTGGTCGAACATAGCAAAAACGCTATCCCAGCAAAAGAGTGATGGCGTGCAAAAAGATATGGGAGAGGAAAATCAACCAAGCAAAAACAACGCAAAATCTAGAGATTCTGGTGGCGATTTGGAAAAACTTGATAGCGGTGAGTGCACAATAGACCCGCTGAGTGATGAAATAGTGCGAGCTATCATTGGAGATGCGAAACTTCACAAATCTCAAATTGAAGCGCTGAATTATTTGAACCAAGACCTCTCTGTGCTTGCCGTCATGGCAACAGGACGTGGGAAATCGTTAATCTTTCAAGTTCATGCCACACGTTTGGCCTTGCAAGAAAACAAGGTTAGCTTATTTGTCTATCCTTTGCGTGCGCTCATCGCCGATCAAGAATATCATCTATCAAGATTGCTGGCCGCCTTTGGCGTTTGCGCAAAGCGTTTAACTGGAGAGACATCCAAACAAGAAAGAGAACACATCTATGAGCAACTATCGAGTGGAAAAATAGATATTGTGCTTACAACGCCCGAGTTTTTGTGCATTCATGCCAAGCGTCTTGCGAGTGCATGTAAGTTTAGTTTCGTGGTTATAGATGAAGCGCACCATGTGGCAGGCGCAAAGTCTGGCAACAGAACTGCCTATGCGCAGATAAACAAAGCGCTTGCATATTTCGACAACCCGTTGGTTTTAGCACTCACGGCAACAGCATCTAACGATGTTGCAAAAGATATATTAGATGTCTTGCCCATTGAAAAATGTGTAATCGATAATTCTTCGCGCGATAATTTGATTATAGACGATCAGCGAAACATAAGATCACGTGAGAAATATCTGGCAGAATTGGTGGCAAGCGGTGAAAAAACAGTGATATATGTAAATTCTCGCGAACAGAGTGTTTCCTTGGCTCGCATATTACGAGGAAGCGTGCCCAATCAGGCGCCATATATCGGGTTTTACAATGCCGCATTGCATCCGCTTGAGCGAAAGCGAATAGAGCAACTTTTTCGCAACGATGTGATAAGTGTGCTTATATCCACATCTGCATTTGGCGAGGGTGTAAACATTCCAAACGTGAGGCACGTTGTTTTGTATCATCTGCCTTTTAGCGACATTGAGTTTAATCAGATGGCTGGTCGAGCGGGCCGAGATGGGGCAGAAAGTGTAATCCATCTGCTTTTTGGTAGAGCCGATGCGTCTATAAATGAACATATATTGCAAGTTTTAACACCGCGTCATGAAACTATGGCGTGTGTGTATAGGTGTCTTAGAGACATGCAGCAAAAATGCGGGGGCGAGGCGTTTGAAATAACCATCGATGAAGTTGTAAACAGTGCAACTACAAAAGCCCAGCCCGTGTTGGCACCTTCGGTGGAATGTGGCGTTTCGGTGTTCAGCGAACTTGGCTTAATTGATGCAGACGAGCACTTCAAAGCTGGCAAGAGCATCTATAGCATATCTGTAACACAAGATGCAGACAGGGTTTCGCTAAGCGATAGCATCAGATATCGTGAAGGCGAGCGCGATTTATGTGTGTTCGATTCTTTTAAGAGTTGGGTGTTAAACGCCACAGGACCCGATTTGCGTGAGCGGATAGCGCACCCAATTGTGCCAGATGCGCCTTTTCTTGAATGTGAACAAAGTGGTGAAAACACGCAAACACACGCAAGCAATACCGCAGCACTTCAAAGTGTGGGTGGTGAGTAACTATGACATCACAGCCAAACAATAGCCACGTGAGAAATGCCATTCCTACAAACGAACTTCTGGGCAGAGCGTGGGTAAACCAAACCTTGCTTGCAGGAGATTACAGTGTTGGTGCTGGATCTTCAGCTGGTGCTACGCCTGAAGAGCGTTTTAACTTGCTTTTGTCTATGACAGGCAAATACTTAGATGATGTTGACCAATTTCAGCTGAGGGTTGCGTTTAATTTTGCTGAAGATGCTCATAAAGGCCAATGCAGAAAAAGCGGAGAGCCCTTCGTGGCACACCCTGTGGAAGTTGCCATAATCTTGGCAGACTTACATCTGGACGCAGACACGATAACGGCATCTCTTTTACATGATGTTGTGGAAGACACGGAAAACACGCGTGAAGATATTGAAAAACACTTTAACTCGGAAGTGGCAAATTTAGTTGACGGTGTAACTAAAATCACGCAAATTGAGGTGGAGAGCCTAACAGATGAACAAGCTGCCACCATGCGCAAGATGTTTATTGCCATGAGCAAAGACATTCGCGTGGTTGTTATAAAATTGGCAGACAGATTGCACAATATGCGCACGCTGGCGGCGCTTCGAGAAGACAGGCGCATTTTCAAAGCGCGTGAGACGCTGGAGATCTATGCGCCTATTGCACATCGTTTGGGCATCAATTCCATCAAGTGGGAGTTGGAAGATTTATCGTTTTATTACTTAGAGCCGAATAAATATAAGCAAGTGGAGCGCATGGTTACGGAGAGC
>CAVEFW010000032.1:0-9404 GCA_963615035.1 Phocaeicola dorei | reverse complement strand
ATATCACATCGATAGGAGTGCCATCTGATAGATAAGGCATATCTTCCACAGGCAACACACGAGAAATAACACCCTTGTTGCCGTGGCGACCAGACAATTTGTCGCCTTGCTGAACCTTGCGCTTTTGCGCCACATACACGCGCACAAGCTCATTTACACCAGGAGATAACTCATCTCCGTTTTCGCGAGAAAAATGCAGGAGGTCTATCACGCGCCCGCCCGAGCCGTGTGGCACTTTAAGCGATGTATCGCGCACCTCGCGCGCCTTTTCACCGAAAATAGCACGCAGCAAGCGCTCTTCAGCTGTAAGTTCCGTTTCGCCTTTAGGCGTTACCTTACCCACCAAAACATCTCCTGGGTGCACTTCAGCACCCACGCGGATGATGCCATCTTCATCTAAGTTTCCAATCAAGCTCTCTGATACGTTTGGGATCTCGCGCGTAATCTCTTCAGCACCAAGTTTTGTATCGCGGGCTTCTATTTCATATTCACTGATGTGGATGCTTGTGAGCAAATCTTCAGACACAACGCGCTCAGATACGATGATAGCGTCTTCGTAGTTATAACCTTCCCAAGGCATATATGCAATCAACAAGTTTTGCCCCAGCGCCAGCTCTCCGCCATCGCAACTTGGCCCATCTGCCAACACATCGCCTGGGGCAACTTTATCGCCCACATTCACAATCGGTTTGTGATTCACACAACCGCTTTGGTTAGAGCGCTTGAACTTGGGAATCAAATATTCATCGTATTCACCGTCTGTGCGTTCCACCACAATTGTTTGACCGTCTACGTAATCCACAACGCCAGGGTTTTGCGCTATCAAAATCTCACCCGAGTCAACCGCTATTCTGTGTTCCATGCCTGTTCCCACAAGAGGAGCAGAAGGACGAAGCAGCGGCACCGCTTGGCGTTGCATGTTTGAACCCATGAGAGCGCGGTTTGCGTCGTCGTGTTCCAAAAATGGAATCAAGGCCGTGGCCACAGAAGTCATCTGGCGCGGTGAAACATCCATATAGTTCACTTGCTCCACAGGGCAGTCTGCCGCTTCACCAAAGTTTCCTTGAGAGTCGATAGTTCTGCAAAGCACGCGCTCTGAAGGCACATATTTGCCCGTTTCTTCATCGAGCGTGGCAAACTTCTTTGTTTTCGGGTCAAACGTTGCGTTTGCCTGCGCTATCGTGTATTTCTGTTCTTCGTCTGCCGTTAGGTAATCCACGGTGTCGGACACTTTGCCATTCTTCACGCGTCTGTATGGCGTTTCGATAAACCCAAACGAATTCACGCGTGCATATGTGGCAAGAGAACCGATAAGACCAATGTTCGGGCCTTCAGGTGTTTCAATCGGGCACATGCGGCCATAGTGGCTTGTGTGAACGTCGCGCACTTCAAAGCCTGCGCGTTCGCGAGAAAGACCACCAGGGCCCAAAGCAGACAGGCGGCGTTTGTGAGTGATGCCAGACGCTGGGTTTGTTTGATCCATAAATTGAGAAAGCTGCGAAGAACCGAAGAATTCTTTTATCGCTGCCACGATTGGGCGAATATTTATCAGGCTTTGTGGAGTTATCTGGTCTGGCTCTTGCATGCTCATGCGCTCGCGCACCTGACGCTCCATGCGCGACAGGCCAATCCTGAATTGGTTTTGAATGAGCTCGCCCACCGTGCGGATGCGGCGATTTCCAAAGTGGTCGATGTCGTCTATAACGCAGCTTTCATCGCCTGCGTGCAAACCTATGATATACCTCAGAGCTGTCAAGATGTCTTCGTGCGTAAGCGTTGAAGAGTCATGTTCAGGGTCAAACCCTAGCTTTTTATTTATTTTATATCTGCCAACTTTTGCCAAATCATAGCGAGCTGGGTTAAAGAAAAGCCCGTCTACAAGCGTGCGAGCGCTGTCGATTGTGGCAGTTTCACCTGGGCGATATCGCCTATATAGCTCAATCAAACTCTCTTCGCGTGTGGTGGCAACATCGCGCTCCAGCGTTTCTAAAATCATCGGGTCATTGTCGAACAGATCTAAGATTTCATCGCGCGTTTCGGCCAACCCCAACGCACGCACCAACAAAGTGGCTGGTTGCTTGCGCTTTCTGTCTATGCGCACCGACAATATGTCGCGTTTATCTGTTTCAAACTCAAGCCACGCACCACGGCTAGGAATGAACTTTGCATTGAAAAGTGTTTTGTCGGATGTTTTGTCGCGCTCAGTTGAAAAATATACGCCAGGGCTTCTCACCAGCTGAGAAACAACCACGCGCTCTGTTCCATTTATGATGAATGTGCCGCGCTCTGTCATGAGCGGAAAATCGCCCATAAACACATTGGATTCTTCCACCTCGCCTGAAACTGCATTTACAAGACGCACCGTAACGTAAAGTGCCGCCTGATATGAGGCGTCTTTTTTCTTGCATTCCTCTACAGATAGCTTCGGTTCTTCAAATGTGTGTTCCCCGAACTCTAAAAACATGTCTTTTGCGTTGTTTTCAACTGGCGACATATCACGAAAAGCATTCGAGAGACCTTCTGTCATAAACCACTTGAAACTTTCAGTCTGTATCCCAATCAAATTTGGAATATCCATGACATCGGGAATCTTTGCGAAACTTATGCGGTCGCGATAAAGCGTTGGTCTTTTTTGGTGCGCGCTTTTTACTTTCGCTTTGCCAGACGTCTTTGCACTAGATTTTGCAGCGGTTGCAGTTTTCTTAGCCACGGGTGCTATCCTCCTTTTTTTTCAAATGCAATTTGGCTTCTAAGTTTTTTAGATCGTTGTTTGTTTTGATATATTTATTTGTGTCTTAGTTTTTTTTGTCTTAGTTTTGCGCTTGCAAGATTAAGCACATTTGAGTTTAGACACAAAGCTTTCTAATTATGCACACAGAAACATGCAAGTCAAGAGAAATTTAAGTAAGGTTATGTTGTTTTTGTGTTGTTTTATGCGCGACCTGCGCAAACGCAAAAACGACTTTTTAATTTATGATCATGTTTGCCAGTCTTGCGCCAGTGGTTGTGCTAGGTTTTAACTAGATTTTTGGGTGGTTGTTTGTTTTTCTATCTTCTGCACAAACCAGAATGTGGATACCACTCTTTTCGATCTTCTATAAACTGTGTAAGCTCTGCTTTTTCACCATCTGTGTAACTCTCGCACGCTTGCACTTCTGCACTCAGGCGATCTAACATCTTCACGGCACCATCAAAATCTGGCGCAGGGCAACAAGGTCTGCAGAAAAACCTTATCCAATATATATCAGTTTTCATCTCTTTTTTCAGTTGTTCAAAATTGGAATCTAGGTTGGTTTCGGTTGAACAAGCGTTTGCATCGATCTCTTGCATTTTAGTTTCTCCTCTCTCTTTTCTTTGTTTTTAAGGCGGCACGCTAAGGTTTTTGGTTGATTTTCGAGGTGCCAAACTGGCGCCCGCCATGGCGCACACTAGGATTTTAAAGGTGCCGCACTTTGCGTTTTGCGTGGCGCCACACAAAGCGCTTTAGTTCTTGAAATCGCACTTCAAACATTTGCGCGGTGCATTCCCTTCCACTTCGCGATAGAAGATGCCAGACCACTTGCAAATTGCTTGCAAAAGTGGCACCGTGCTTTCGCCTTTTCGCGTAAGCGCATATTCAACTCGCGGCGGAATTTCTTCGTATTGCTTGCGCACGACCATATTTGACTCTTGAAGTTCTTTGAGCGCTGCCGCAAGAGCGGTGTCTGTGATGTCGCACAACTCCCTTTTGAGCACAGAATATCGAAGTTGCCCATCTGCCAGCACACATATGATGCGCGATTTCCATCTGCCGCCAAAAACATCCATGCCATATTCCAGCGGACAACGTATGTCTTTGTCTAGCTTTCGTTTATATGCCATATTGTCTCCTTGTCATGGTATGCTTGCCGTAAGCCGTTGCCGTGCTGCCATTTCCGTGGCGTTCTTACTGTGGAGCCGCGCTTAACATCCTTGCTGCGTTGCCATTGCCAAAGCGCTGAACTTAGGCAAATCTTAGTGAGTGCAACCAAATAAGTAAAGTTACTATCAAAAACTTTAGTTACTCAATAATTCGTTAACCACTTCACATTTACTATCTGGGTGCATAGTATATAAAACATCGTTTACGTTTTAGGGAGGTCATCATGGCTAAGATGCCAAAAGAATGTCAAGAACTCATCAACAATGTGTATGCGGCGGCGTTTTCTACGTGCACGGAAAACAATCCAAACGTTGTGCCTGTGAGCATGAAACAGGTTATAGACGACGAAACAGTTATGGTGTCAGATCAGTATATGAATAAAACGCTTGCAAACTTGAAGGCAAACCCGCGTGCGGCACTGAGCGTGTGGAACGATGAGGGCGGATATCAGGTGAAGGGCAGCGTGGAATATATAGACGAAGGCCCGCGTTATGAAGCGGTTGCAGCGCAGGTGCATGAAATATTGATGGGCATGGGCTATGACTTTACGTCTAAGGGCGTGTGTTATTTGCACGTGGAAGAAGTCTATAGCGTAACGCCAGGTGAAAACGCTGGGAAGTCTGTGGTTTAAGCTTGGGCATCTGCGGGCGTTTTTTAAGTTCGGGTGGCGTTTAAGCTATGTAAGTTCGAGTGCAAAAGCGCATGACCTCAAAAAACACGCAAAGAAATAGCGAGCACCAGAAAAGGTGTGGACGCGCTAACTAAAAGATGAGAGATATTTTCGCTTTATGCGCAGAAGTTTTGTTTTCCAGGGCTCATATAGTGCGCCCAAGAAAATGACTGTAGCGCACGCGTGAATGATGTCAAGGGGCAACCCTGCGCCATATGTTAAAAGCGCACTTTGCCATGTTATGGGGTGAACAAAGCCCACTATGTGCCAACTGTTTAAGATGAAGCCATAGAGCATAGGCCCAAAAAAGCCCCAGAGATATGGAAAAATTTTGTGGTTGAATAAGCCTGCCTCACTGAATGCGCCTGCCATATATCCGATTAAACCCCACGAATACATCTGCCAAGGCGTCCATGCTCCCTGGCCAAAGAAAAAGTTTGAGAGAAAAGCTGCCAAGCAACCCACAATAAAGCCGCTTTGTCTTCCGAAAACAACACCGCTCATTATGCAGATTGCGCTCACAGGCTTAAAGTCTGGAATAGGCGCAAACAAGATGCGCCCCAAAGCCGCCAAGGCACCCATCACGCAAGTGGGCATGATTTGTCGAAGCTGTGGGTGGCTTTTTTCAAAACTTGCGAAAAACAAAAGGATGCAAGCGATAGCAACAACCAGCGAAAATAGCCCAGATTGTTCAACTTGAAAAAACGCAAGCAACAAAAGCGTTGCTGGAGTTAGAGCAAGGATAAGTATTTCAAAGAGTGTCTTCATCTAATTTTTTGTAAGTTGTTTGTTAAGGTTATTTCCACCTGTGCTCACTTTTACGCGACTTTTTGCGCGTTTTATCTGCGTTTTTTTTCGAGCGTTTTTTTTACGGGTTTTTGCGCATTTTTTTCGAGATTTTTTCGCAGGGCGCTTTTTTAAAGGGCACTTTTTCTGCAAACAAACGCATAAATTCATTTGGTGTTGGCCGATAGAACATGTTGTTTGCAAAAAACTTGTTTGACGGTTCTGTGCAAGTTGCCTGACCGTCAAAAATTAGCGTTGTGGTGTGTGCCACACAAAACGCAAACGATAAATCGTGAGTGCTAAACACCACGCTTCCACCTTTGTTGGCGTAATCTAAAATCAAGTTAGCCACCACTAACTTCATATGCGCATCTAAACCACCCGTGGGTTCATCTAAGAGTAAAAGGCTGGGTTTTGTGATTAGCAATTTCACAAAGGCAAGGAGTTGTTGTTGCCCACCACTTAGATCGAATGGATGTTGCTGCGTTTTTTCACTAAGGCCAACCCGCTCAAGCATCTCTTGAATGTCTGTGTCTGCATAGCCGCAACTCTTTTGCCACTCGCGCATCTCATCTGCCACGCTATCGCGCACGAAAAGCGCAGATGGATATTGCGGCATATATGCCTGTAATCGTTGCAAGGCGTTTTTTAACTTGCCATGATTAGGTTTTTCAATGCCAGCAATCAGATTTAGTGCCGTGGTTTTGCCACATCCATTCCCCCCCACGAGCGCACGGATTTCACCTCTGCACAAATTCATATCTAACCCACGCAAAACCCAGGGTGTGTTTTTGTGATATCTGAAGTGAACATCGCGAAGAGAGATGACTTCTTCAGGGTTTCCTAGCGCTTTTTTATCTGCGCTTTTGTTGGCAGATCCACTGTTGAACGTGCCGTCAGGCGTGGTGTTGGCACCCGCAAAGCTAGCTTGCCCTAACTTCGCGTGCAGGTCATGCGGGTCATGCAGGTCGCGAAGATCTTCGCTTTGGCTTCCGTCCTGAAAGCAATGCATGGGCACTTCTTGAATTTTGCCATCTTTCAACTCAAAAGCGCGATGAGCATAATCGCACACATTTTCTGGCGTGTGAGTTGCAACGACCACAGTCATTCCAAGCTCGCGATTTATGCGAAATAGCGCGTGCAGAAAATTCTTTTCTGCCACAGGGTCTAGCTGCGCTGTTGGTTCGTCTAAAAGCAACAATTCAGGGCCCGTTGCCATCGCGCGTGCCAAATTTACAATCTGTGCCTGGCCTCCTGAGAGATCGTTCACATTTTTGTGAAACCAAGGCTCGATGCCGAAGAAATGCGAAAGTTCCGCCACGCGTCTGCGCATTATGCCGCGCGAAACGCCATAGTTTTCCATAGAGAAAGCCAGCTCATGCCACACAACATCACAAACCAGTTGGTTTTCGGGGCTTTGTGAAACATAGGCGATTGATGGGGCTTCACATTTGCCCTCACGCTCGCCGTCGCGCTTCGTTTCAGTTTTGCATTCGCTTTTGGTTTTTCGTCTGGTTTCGCAACTGTTTTCACGCTCACCTCCGCGCTCGCTTGGCAAAAACACTTCCCCCGTGCGTTTGCCGCAGATGATATCTTCTGGCAAAAGAGATTTCAGAAAAGTGGTCTTGCCGCTGCCCGTGTTTCCGACTAACAACACAAATTCTCCAGCGAAAAGCTCTAAGTCAACAGCGCCAAACACGCAATGCGCAGCTTCTGGATATGTGAACGAATAACCTGAAACTTTTAGCGCGGTCTGTTTTTTAGCAGCAGACATTTTCATATACCTCCAGAATTACAGGGAAAAAGGCAAAAATGGCATAGTCGATATATCCGAAAGAGAAACTTATGGGCGTCATGGTGGGGTAAAAACTAAAGTTTGCGCAGTTAAAACAGGCAAACACCACGTTTAAGGCAAACAGCGCAAAGATGAAAACCAGAGCCATAACATCGCGCCTCTTTATTTTATATAGCGAATACGTCGTGCGGCGGCGCTCAGATTTCCACCCTGCAATTTTCATGGAATCAGCCATCACAAAAGAATCTTCCATGCTCCACCCCATGAGCACCGTGATCATGCGCATGTTGAATTTTCGCTGTTTGGCCTTTTGTTGCCGCGTTGCAAAATTTGAATTGTTTGAGGAACTATCGCGCAAAGGCGCACTGCCAGCAGCTGCACTTTTAGAAGCAGCAGCACACGTGAAAACATCGCCGGAAGCCTCACACATTGAAGCATCACTAGAAGACTCACGCATGGAAGATGCATTGCAAACACGCGCGCTGGTGCACGCCTTTTGCACATCACCTATCTGTTTTGCTTTTTTCCTCAAGTTTGGAATTAAACGCGCTGTCATCGAAACCATTAGTGCCAACGTGGGAAAATGCCGCGCCACAACAGACATGAAGCCTGCGTGTGTGACAGCCCTGTTTACGCACGAAAAGCAAACCATCATGTCTATGAACATAACCCCCATGAATGCGCCAAATAAAAGTGCTTCCGAATAGACAGTTAGCGCACCTATTTTGCATATTTCCGTTGTACCTTGCGCCGAAAATAAAGGGTTGACAAGCGCAATTAAGACAACGAAAGGAAGCTGCCAACGCATGTGCGCAAGCGTTTTTTTCACGCCGAAATATATCAGGCTCAACGCGTTGGCGCCAAGAAAAGAGATCAGCAAATAGACTGGGTGAAACGCCACCATGGTAAAGCAGATCCAGAGTGTGAAAAACGCAATGGGCACAACTGGGTGAAAAATGTGAAATGCGCACGCATCCGCGCGCTGTTCGCTGTCATATAAATTGTTAGACATATCTAACCTATCGCCTCGTTTGCGCGAGTTACAAATTTCCATTTTATGGTTTCGCCACCGCTTAGAGCATATACACTGCAACTGCAAGCAGGCTCCGTTGCGTTCACGCTATATTTCCAGCCGCTCTCACCACCCGCACTGCCGCTGGCCAAGCCCCCTATTGCCACCACATATACTCCATATTGAGTGTCGCGTGCGTTCACGCTAATGCCCGTGGCGCACAAAGCATCATAGACTGTTGCACCCGCATCGATTTTCACATCACCTGAATAATTCACATCTGCATATCCACCGCCGTCTATCGTGATGTTTACTGTTATGTGTGAATTATCGCTCTGCTCTTTGTCTTCGCTTGAGCCGCCCGCAGAACTAGAGGGCGAAGATTGCCCGGAAGACACGCCAGAGGCACCACCTGCGCTGTTTGAGGCATCTTCTGGGCTCTCGGATAGTGCGGCTGATGGTTCACCCGACGCAGAAGAACTCACATCGTTTGAACCTTGTTGTGAAGATGAATTGTTGCCCGACGAATTGCTATTCAGTTTGCCTGAGTTGCCACCTGCGGCACTTTTTGCCGCATCGTTTGAGTTAGCACTGCCAGCAACAACAGAAGCCGAGGAAGCAGAAGCGTTTAAATTATCTTGGTCGGCATCTTCGACAAGTGAACTTTCGGGGTCGGCAGCACCAAACAGCCCACCTGCGCCTGAATTTGTTTCAACTAATGCCACCAAAGAAGCCGCTATAAGCAACACAGCCAAAACAATGGCGATTATAGATGCAACTTGTTTTTTCCTTGCGCTATTTTTTTTAGCACTATCTGTCAAGGCATCGTTTGTCATCGCGGAAAACTCTTAGTTTGACTTTTTAGCACGCACGAGCGCATAGATAGCACCACCTGCAACAAGAACTCCCAACACAACGCCTAAAACAGGCAACCAGTTAAATGGCGCATCGCCGTTTTCGCCCTCGTCTGTATAGTTGACTGCAGAAGTTGAGGCACTCGCTTCTCCTGAGTTTTTATTGGAATTATTCGCTGAATTATCCTGTTTATTATTCGATGTGTTGGAATTTGTGGCTGAGGATGTTTGAGTGCTGGGGTTATTTGCACTATCACTAGAAGTGTTCGAGGGGTCTGTTTCATCAGATGTTTGAGTTACATTATCCTCAAAATCATCCAAGTAATTATCCGCGCCCTCGTCATCGCTGTCGTCGTCTTCGTAGTCGCCATCGCTGTCTTCTTCAT
>CAVEFW010000031.1:0-9362 GCA_963615035.1 Phocaeicola dorei | reverse complement strand
CATATATAAGGCCCGCCATCACCAATGAGCATTCTCGTTCGTAAAAATTGATCGCTGAATGATGATGGTTGTGGTAATGGCTGGGCGGATTGCTCTTTTTTCATGATTGAAGATAAATTAAAACGTTTCTATTATGCGAGAGTTGGCGCGTGTGCGTGTGTTGTGCTCAATAATTTCTTGCAAAGTGCTTGGAAGCGGCTCGAGGGCATTAAGAGTAAGAGACTCATTACTTTTCACGAGTGTGAACCCGCCAATGCCCGATGTGGGTTGATAGGCGTGGCTCAAACCCCCGTCAATCATTAGGAGTTTGCCGTCGCATTTCACAGGGCTTTCGCCGCGCGTATACTTAATGGGCACATGACCGCAGATAATGTGCGGGTTATCGTGAGGGTCAAGAGAAAAGTCTTCAAAAATTACGTTCAGTTTTTCTTCTATCTCGTGAACAGAAACATCACTCTTACACAGAGAATAGAACGCATTTTTAACTTCTTTGTGAGTGCTTTTGTCTTTTACAAAATACATCTCAAATGTTGCCATCTTGCTCTTTGCAAACAAAGGAGACCCAGCCCCCAGCCAAAGATACCAAATTATGTTACGCCCGCGCGCGCGTGCTTTTTCGTCTGTTGCAAAAAACGCATCGCGCACATATCCATCCATCACATCGAAAAGCGCACGCCCGCTATATTCCTTGTCAAACAACTTCACAGCTTTAAGCGTGCCATCGCTATTTATTGGCACACACGCATGCAACAATAAATCGTTGTCATAAATAATGTAAAGCGAACCTGCACGCAACAGATAGCGAATGTGGTCTTGCAAGCGCGCGCTATTTGTAAATTGTTCGCAGAGATAATCGATGATTGCTTGCTCTTCAAGCGTGAGCTTATAGGGGTCGCGCGGGTCAACCGTGGGAAAAAGGGCATCTTTGAGCTCATATTTTTGACCATCGAGCATAATGGTGTGAGAGTCATAGTCTATGAGATGAAGTAACTTTCTATCGCTTAAGTTAAAGACAGGGTTTTCATCTATCGCATTTTTCTCTATCTTGAACTGGATGATCGCGATGGCTTTTTGAACGCGCATCAACTCTTCAATTTGTTCGCGCGTGGCCGCGTCAGGTTCTACGCGAAGTGCAAAACCAGCGCAAGGGTCTTGTTTATATGCGCTATTGGCGAAATTGACGAGCGGATCTATGTTAATGTGGTATGCGCGTGTGAGCGTGTCGAGGTTGGAATATCGCGCACATATACGCACCACTGTGGCCACACACGCGGGGTGAGCCGCCGCGGCACCAATCCACGCCATATCGTGGTTGCCCCACAAAATATGCACGTCATCGCACTCTTTTAGTTCGTCTATCACACGCTCGGGAGCAGGACCGCGGTCATATATATCGCCCAAAACGAAGAGCTTGCCTGTCATGATTTTTTTGATTAAGTTGCAAAGTGCCTCTGCACGATCTTGCAAGTTTAAGGCTTGAGCGCGCCTTACCTGCTCGCTCACAAATTCCGCGCAGTTTTGCGCCAAAGATAAGTGCTCGCACAACGCTTCAAGCTGGCTTATTTTTTCAGCAAACCAAGCATCTTTTTCCGCATCGCTCATTTTGCGCAGTTCGATGTGCATTTTTTCTTGCGGGAAAGCCACAAATGTGGCAAGTGCGTCTCGCGCCTGCACGCTCAATTCATCGCCCAACACCTCATCGACCAGCGAATAGAGCACGCCAGACCCCGTGCGCATGGCATGAGTAAAGCCTTCGAATTCACCATGAATGTCTGTAATGTATGTAGTGATCATGACGTGCCCTTTTTATTTTTTGCTTTATGCTTTTGGGCGCGAATGTGGCAACTTTAAGGGGTGGAGCTGAACTTGACCACGCTCGCGAAACCCCCTCAATGTGACACATTCGCGCCTAATGAATTACTTTTCGAGCAAGTAATCCAGCCCCAATTCATGCGTGAGCTCTTCGCGCATTTTATATTTAAGCACTTTTCCAGCCGCATTCATGGGGAACGAATCGGTGAACTTCACATATTTAGGCACCTTGTGGCGTGCGATGCTTGCCTGGCAGAATTCCTTTATCTCATCTTCCGTGGCACTCTTTCCGCTTTTAAGCACGATGCAAGCCACCGCCTCTTCGCCATATTTTTCATCTGGCACGCCCACCACCTGCACATCTTGCACTTTCGGGTTGGTGTAGATGAACTCTTCTATCTCCATAGGGTAAAGGTTTTCACCACCGCGAATAATCATGTCTTTCAAGCGGCCGGTTACATATAAGTTGCCTTGTTCATCGAAACGCCCCAGATCTCCCGAGTGCACCCAACGCTGGTCATCGATGGTCTTGTGCGTGGCATCAGGCATTTTGTAGTAACCCTTCATGTTGTTAAACCCGCGTGAGCAGAACTCGCCTATCTTTCCTTGAGGCATATCTTCGCCCGTGTTGGGGTTAATTATCTTGCACTCTACATGCGGAAACGCATAGCCCACCGTTTCTGTGCGAAGCCAAAGCTCGTCTGTCCACGTGCTCATCGTGCACCCAGGGCTCGTTTCCGTGGCGCCATATACGCTCACAATGCCCGTCATATTCATTTCATCTGGCTGCGCTGCGCGTTTCATCAAATCTGCAGGACACCCGGCACCCGCCATGATGCCTGTGCGCATATGCGAAAAGTCTGTCTTTTTGTAATCGGGGTGATTAAACATCGCAATAAACATGGTAGGCACGCCATTAAACGCGGTGATGCGCTCTTGTGTCACGCACGCAAGCGATGCTTTCGCGCTAAAGTAAGGCATAGGACACATGGTGGCGCCGTGCGTCATAGAAGATGTCATCGACAACACCATGCCAAAGCAGTGAAACATCGGCACCTGAATCATCATTCTGTCTGCCGTGGATAGCCCCATCCTGTCTCCAATTATCTTGCCGTCGTTCACCACATTTCTGTGTGTGAGCATAACCCCTTTCGGAAAACCTGTGGTGCCAGATGTATATTGCATGTTGCATACATCATCGGGGCGCACTTTCCCAGCCATTGCATTTACGCGCTCAAGCGGCACGCTCTCTGCGCGATCGAAGGCTTGTTCAAACGTAAGCGCACCAGGCATATCGAAGCCCACAGTAATCACGTTGCGCAAGAAAGGAAGCTTTTCACAATGCAGAGGCTCGCCAGGTGTGCTCTGTGCAATTTCAGGGCAAAGCTCGTTGATTATGTCTTTATAGTTGGAATCAAGCGCGCTTTCAATCATCACAAGCGTATGCGTATCACTTTGACGGAAAAGATATTCAGCTTCATGCACTTTATACGCAGTGTTAACCGTGACTAACACCGCCCCTATTTTCGTTGTTGCCCAAAAGGTGATATACCACGCAGGCACATTCGTAGCCCAGATAGCCACCTTTGAGCCAGCACGCACGCCTAGCGAGATAAGCGCACGCGCGAAATTGTCCACATCGCGGCGAAACTCAGAATATGTGCGCGTGTAATCGAGCGTGGTATATTTGAACGCATATTGGTCGGGGAATTCTTCCACCATGCGGTCGAGCACCTGCGAAAACGTGAGATCTACCAAGTCATATTTCTCCCAAACATACTGACCTGTGCCATCGTGGTTTAAGATGAGCGGGTTTTTCGCTTTAGACGTGTCGTCGAAGCGAGCCATGTAATTTTCAAAGAAGGGAAGCAAGAGTTGCGGGTCGTGCAAGCCAGAAACCCAATTTGCATCCCACACAAACGATATATAGCCATAGTAATTTATGGAAGCCAGCGCACCCACAAATTCTGCGAGTGGCATATCTCCCTCGCCTACAAGTGCACGCGCTCCCGCTTCGTTTGCATCGGTGAGGTGCACGTGTTTGACGTATGCGCCCAAGTTGCGAATGGTCACCGCAGGTTTTTCTTGAGCCTTGAAATATGGGTCATATATATCCCAAAGCGCTGCCAGGTTGTCACTTGCAAATGAATCGAGCAGCGTGCACAAACGATTTGTATCAGCATAGATGCCGCTTGTTTCAACTAAGATGCACACGTTGTTTTTTATTGCATTTGGCAAAACTTCACCGATAACACCTCTAAGCGTTGCTTCATTATCTGTGCGAGCACTTACGCTCACACACCCGCACCCAAGCTGCGCAGCTAGCTCAATCATGTCATTTAACGCCTTTGTGTTTTCCTGTGCGCTTTGCGCATCAGTCAAATCGAGCGTTGAATCTATATTTGGAATAGTGATATTTTTCGCACGAGCTTCACGTGCAGACGTGCGTGCAATGTGTGGGTGCATGGGGCCACCAGATGCCATGAGTGGTGATGGATTTGCAATCTCTATGCCGTTTAAGTCCATGTCGTGTGCGAGATTTATATATTCTTGCCAACTTAAATTTTGCCAAGCTGATGTTGAAAATGATAAGTTCATTGTTTGCTCCTATATATGATGATTTAACTGCGCTTATTTGCGTTTATCCGCGATTCCCTGCGCTTATCTTCGCTTATTTTTACCAGCGTTTACCTGCGATTCTGTGCGCCTCTCCGCGCTTATGTGCGTTTCCCTGCGCTTATCTGCGCCTGTTTAGTTTTTTTCTTCATAGACAATCTTGTTAACTGCGTTTACGTATGCACGAATAGCAGAACCCACGATGTCGGTGGACACTCCCTTGCCAGAATAAAGCTTGCCATCTGAAAGCAGTTTTACAACTGTTTCACCAACCGATTCTCTGCCTTCCGTGACAGCGCGAATCTGAAAATCGTCAAGTTCAAAGTGTCGACCCACAATATTTTCTATCGCCATAAATGAAGCATCGATAGGACCATCGCCTGTGGCAATGCCCACGCGCTCGCTCATGTCTGCAGCCGCGTTCGCATCTGTGCCATTTGCGGCAGCTGATGCCGAGGCGCCCCCCGCATCTTCAGCGGCAAACTCAAGGGTTACGCGTGCCATTGCATGTATTGTGTTTCCCGATGTGAACACATAGTCTTTTAAGTTATAAGTTGGTGGCACTTGCAGCGATGTGGCAGCCACGATTGTGTCGAGCTCGCGCGAACCCACCACCTCTTTTTTCTTGGCT
This sequence comes from Phocaeicola dorei, assembly GCA_963615035.1. Lineage (GTDB taxonomy): Bacteria > Actinomycetota > Coriobacteriia > Coriobacteriales > Eggerthellaceae > CAVEFW01. Next base: position 4,303 of record CAVEFW010000031.1, on the reverse strand, counting down.
ATGCGCAAAAAAGCGGCGTATACATCCACGGAATCTTCGGGGGTGAGGTCATAGCCCAAACGCTTTGCACATTCCACAACAGCGTCGAGGGAGTCATGCTCTGTAAGTTCGATATCTTGCGCATCTGCGCAACCAGCGGCCGAGGCATTTGTGTGTTGCACGCCAACACCGCAAATGTTTTCAATCTGAGAAGAAATGCGTTTTATCTCTGTCGTGCGCACGTTGCATTTAATGTCGCTTGAGAATGCCTCTGGCAGTGCGTTTAAGATGTTTGCAATTTCAAGCGTTGATATAGTATTGAGTGGGTGCATGGTGGCTTTAACTTCTTGCGCTCCCGCTTGAATTGCCGCAACACCACATGCATTTGCCATAAAGTGCTCATTTGAATATGCGATGCCTAACACTACACTTTCAAGCTCAGGCACATCTTTTTTTATGTTTGTAACGAACTCGCCGAATTGCTCGGGCATCATAGCCCCTGCGGCATCGCAAAGAGTTACAGTCGCGGCACCTGCCTTAATGGCACCTCGCACACATTCGCGCAAGATTTCTGCGTCTGCGCGGGTGGCATCTTCTGCGATAAATTCAACGTTGTCGGTCAGTTTTTTGCATTCTTTTATTGCGTTGCACACGACATCAGACATTGCATCTGCTTTTATGCCGTGGATATATTCCATCTGCGCGGCACTAAGAGATGCGCTCACTTGCAAGCGTGCATCTTTTGCTTCAGCTAAACTTTTCCATACGAGTTTAACGTCGCTCGCATCCAACTTAACAGGTGCTGCTAGGGTGGTGTTTTTCACGGCTGAGGCAATTGATTTTATGCGAAGCGTGTCTACGTTTGCATTTTCGATGCCTTCAATTTCAATGACAGAAGCGCACAATCGGTCAAGCAATTTTGCAATTTCTAGCTTTTCCTTAAACGAGAGGTTAAGGCTGCCTTTTGCATGAGCCTGTTTTAGTGTTACGTCTGCAATTTTTACTTCTGTCATTTTGTTGCCTTTCTATCTTAGAGTTTTAAACATGCTTAAACATGTTTATACATGCTTATGCGCTTATATGCTTATACGCTTATATGTGCGCCACGAATTTATGGCACAACGAACAAACGAACGCGAATTTTACAACTAATTTTGCCAAATTCTCAAAGTTTACAAACTAGGAAAGCAATTGTTTGACGTTTGTAACAACATCATCGACCAAAACATCTATCTTTTCAGAAGTTTTGCGCGTTTTGACTTCAACGCATCCATTTTTAAGACCACGTTTGCCCACAACAACGCTAATGGGCCAACCGATCAATTCGCTGTCTGCAAATTTCACGCCCGCGCGCTCGCCTCTATCATCTATGCAAACATCTAACCCAGCTGCCGCAAGTTCGCTTGAAATTTTTTCAGCCACAGGAAACACGGCGTCATCGCCCACTGTAAGCGGAATCACGCACACCTGCGCTGGAGCCAAAGAAACGGGCCACACAATGCCAGCATCATCGTGGCATTGCTCCACCGCAGCTGCCAGCGTGCGCCCAACGCCTATGCCATAACACCCCATGATGAAAGGCTTTTCGCTGCCATCTTCATCCATGTAATTTGCGCTCATAGCTTCTGAATACTTTGTGCCGAGTTTAAAGATCTGGCCTACTTCTATGCCGCGTGCGCTATTCAAAGGCTTACCACACTTAGGACACGCGTCACCTTTGTGCACCACGCAAAAATCACCATATTTATCAACGTTGAAATCACGCGCTGGGCGCACGCCAACAAAATGATAGCCCTCCTCATTTGCACCAACAATCCAGCAGCTCATATCTTGCAAGCTTCTGTCTGCCGCCACACACACACCGCTTGGCAGATTAACTGGGCCCATGCTTCCACACACTAGCCCCGCCTCTTTCATATCTGTGTCTGTAAGTGGCTCAAAGCCGCCCAACTTCTGCGAGACTTTTAGCGTATTCACCTCATAGTTTCCAGGCACAAACACAACCCAGATGTTTCCAGCACCGTCTTTGCCACTAAATGCTTTAGCACAATCGCTAGCTTCACAGCGAAGAAGACTAGCTAGATCATCAATTGTGTGCACGCCTGGTGTTTTAATGCGCTGCATCTCATCTGTTGTTGTGTCTATGTTCAAACGCTCTGCCACATCTGGCGCACACTTGCTTAGGTCAAATTGAGTGGCGTGCGCAAGACATTCCCCGATCTCGCTATCTGCTCCATATCCACAATCACAATATACAAGTTCACATTCGCCACTTTGTGCTATGACCATGAACTCCTCAGAGCCACTGCCGCCTATTTCTCCTGAATCAGCTTGCACGACTCGATAGTCAAGCCCACATCTATCAAAGATATTTTTATAGGCATCACGCATATTTTTATAACTTGCATCTAAACCAGCGCTGTCTGCATCGAAAGAATATGCGTCTTTCATGATGAACTCGCGTGTGCGCAAAAGACCGAAACGAGGGCGGCGCTCATCGCGAAACTTCAACTGGATGTGATAGAGATTTTTAGGTAAGTCTTTATAGCTTTTAAGCTCATCTTTCACAAGGTCTGTTATGACTTCCTCGTGCGTGGGCCCCAAACAAAACTCAACACCGTGTCTGTCAACCAAGCGCATCATTTCATCGCCATATGCATCCCACCTGCCGCTTTCACGCCACAAATCAGCACTTGTGACAAACGGCATCAAAATTTCTTGTGAGCCGTGCGCGTCCATTTCTTCGCGAATGATGGTTTCAATTTTGTGTAACACGCGCATGCCCAAAGGCAAATATGTAAAAAGCCCTGCCGCTTCTTTGCGAATCATGCCCGCACGCGTGAGAAGTTTTGCGCTTGCAATGTCTGCATCGCTTGGGTCTTCTTTTAAGGTGGGGGCATACAGTTGGCTCATCTTTAGAATTGTTGACATTTAATTTCTCCTTGTTTTCATGCGTTTTTCAACACGGTGTTTAATATTGTAAAACTATGTATTGCTGTTTTTCTGCGCGTTCGTAATAGAATCACCATTTTCCCGCGCGGTCATCACTTTTTCAATCTGTTGCATAAGAGCATCGATTATTTCACTCTCAGGCACTTTTTTTATCGTTTCACCAGCAACAAAAAGCGCACCCGACCCAGACCCGCACGCAATGCCCACGTCTGCCTCGCGTGCTTCACCTGGGCCATTCACAACACAACCCATAACAGCCACGCTAATGGGAGCAAAATTGTGTGCCGCGCTAAGCTCTCTAGCGCGACGTTCAACTTCGTTGGCAATGTTGATTAAATCCACCTTACAGCGGCCACACGTGGGACAACTTATAATTTCCACACCGCGGCGGCGAATGTTTAGGGCAGAAAGCAAAGTGTAACACGCTTGCACTTCGCGCACGGGCGCATCTGTCAAACTTATGCGCATGGTGTCTCCTATGCCTTCGTGCAACAACACGCCCAAGCCAGCGGCACTCTTTATTATGCCTTGCATGGCTCCGCCAGCTTCTGTGATGCCTATGTGCAAGGGCACGTGGGGCAGGCTTTGCGACAGATGGCGATTTAGCTCTATCGTGTCGCAAACATCGTGTGCCTTTGCGCTCACGACCAAATCGTGAAAATCGCGTGCTTCAAAATATTCAACATAGCGTTTTGCACTCGCGCAAAGTTTTTCAGGAAGCGACAATTCTTTTTGCGCGGCTATGTCTGACTCCAAACTGCCAGCATTAACACCGATGCGAATGGGAATGTTTGCACTTTTTGCTGCTTTGATCACAGCATCACACGCGCCAAGACCCCCTATGTTTCCAGGGTTTATGCGAAGTTTAGCGGCACCGCACTCGCACGCTGAAATGGCGATTTGCGGGTCGAAGTGCACATCTGCCACAACAGGCAGCGGGCTTTTTTTGCACACTTTTTCAAATGTGTTTAAATCATCACGCGAGGGAATGGCCATGCGAACAATTTCACAGCCAACATCTGCAAGTTCTTCTATTTGTTGCAAATTTGCGCGCGCATCATTTGCTGGAGCATTCAACATGCTTTGCACAACCACTGGAGCACCCGCGCCTATTTTCACACCGCCGACGCTTACTTGATGTGTTTTTTTGCGCGGAATGTCATCGAGTTTGGTCATGTTTTGCCTCCAGTTGATTGTTTGATGCCACAAATTTATATTTGTTTATATTTGTTTATATTTGCCGAATTTTCTCACACGCAACCAACTAGCCAGACTATCTGGTCCAAAGCCCTGTTTTTCCGCCCTCTTTGCGAAGAAGGCGCACGTCAGTTATTTCCATGCCCCTATCTACCGCCTTACACATGTCGTATAT
>CAVEFW010000030.1:0-2720 GCA_963615035.1 Phocaeicola dorei | reverse complement strand
ATGTGTTAAGCACGCCGCCAGCGTTCATCCTGAGCCAGGATCAAACTCTCCGTTCAAACGGTTGGTTAAACGTGTTGCTTGCGCGATTGCGCTTGCTACACCGCCAACCTGTTCAAACCAAGATATGTCTTGGCATTTATATATGTATAAGCGACGGGGTGTCTCTTATACATATAAATGAGTTAAAAATTAAATGTGTTATTCGCTTAATTTGGCTTGATGTATATATGTGAGTTAATACTGAAAAATATTTGTCTGGGATTAAAACATATATGTTTTTTCCTATACAAATTTGAAGTGCGCTGTGCACTGTGTGCACGATTGCACTATTCCCACATATATAGTAAGTGTCTGTATCCAGTATTCGTTTCTCAAGGTGCCCGCAAGTTTTTTGCTTGCATGATTGCTTGTGTTCCAAGCAAGTGCGCGTGCGCGTTTTGCCTTAGTTGCAAATGGCACTAAAGCGATGCAACACAAAGTAAAAACTTGTTAGTTTCAAGAGATTTTATGACACTTGAAACGCAGGTTTGAATTTGTCCTGCCGCGTGGCGCGAATGAGTACTTTACTCTCAGACACATCACGCGTCAAGAACTATTTTTCTAAATTGCAATTTTTTTTGAATTTGTGGGGATAATGTGGAAAGTGGGTGTCAGAGCGCATCTGGTGCACCATAGAAGCACCGTCAGACACTACACCAAACACGCCACCAAACATGCCAAACTCACTATCGGGTATAGCGTTTAAGTTGAGCATCGAGTGCACTCACAAAACGCTCGCCCGCGCTGCTCAGCTGATTACCTGTGCGCTTTATGTATCCGATTTCTATCACCGCATCGCAGTCTAGGGGCACGGTAGTCAAAGACCCGCCCCCAGTAATGCCCACAAGGATGCCACTCGTGATGGTGTAGCCGTTGATGGCTGCTGCGAGCTCAGACAAGGAAGCGCGATCGGTGAGCGCGATGCTCTTTTTGCGAGTGATGCTTCCAAAACATTCCTCGAAAAATTCAACAGGCGCATCTTCTTCTTGTTCAAAATATACATAAGGCCAATCTTGCAAATCTTCCAAGGTGAGGCTTTCCGCGTTTGAGAGCGGATGAGACGCAGGCAGTGCCACACAGGGCGCACCCGTTGCCACTCTCACAAATTCACATCCTGCATCATCTGTGGTCCCCAGCACTGCCGTGCGCGTCTTGTTTGCCACCATCAAAACGCCAAGTTCGCTTTTGCCTGCTTGCACGTCCCCTATAACCCCGCGTGTAGTTCTATCGCGCAACGCATATTTATATTCATCTCCCCCCAGAGAAAGAATTGTGTGTGCAAACGCTTGCACATTAAATAGGTAATGCTGACCCGACACTGCAAATATATTGCTCATTTTTTGCTCCTTCTATTTTGTAGTCCTTTATCGTGTAACCATTTTGCGACATGGTGTTTACGTCGCCCGCCACTATGTTTCATCTCCTGCATTGTGCGACACTCTGCGCGAACTGTATTTCACGCCACTATTTCGCCCTATTTTTTGCGCTCGTCTATGAACCTTGATGCTTTGTGCTCCGATTCTGCACCCAAATTCCCCGCGTCATACACGATAACTTTCGCAGGTCGCACGCCTGTATGCGTTTTGAGCGCCTGCTCCACGCGCGCAGCCACCACATCGAAGGCTTCTGTGCTGCCCGCTTCGCGCTCCACGCTCACCTCATAGCGCGTGCTGAAATTCTCATCGTATACGCGAATGGTGTATTCGCCTGTAAGCCCCGCCTCGGCACGCACCACATATTCAACGTCGGTGGGGAACACGTTCACGGCACCCACGATGAACATTTCATCTTTGCGCCCTTGGATATGGATGCGCCCGAGCGTGCGCCCGCACGTGCACTTCTCGGTGCTGAAGTATCCGATGTCTCCTGTGCGGAAGCGAATCATCGGGCGTGCTTTTTTGCAGAGCGTGGTATATACAAGCTCGCCTTGCTGGCCAGGTTTTAGCACCTCGCCTGTCTGTGGGTCAACCGTTTCCACCAAAATCTGGTCTTCTGCGATATGCAAGCCGTCTTTCGCTTCGCACATAGCTGCACACGCGCCATATATGTCTGAAAGCCCGAAGAAATCCACGAGCTTGGCACCCCATAGGTCTTCTATTGCCTCGCGAGTGGAAGAAATGCTGCCGCCAGGCTCGCCTGCCACAATTATCGTGTGGATAGAGAAATCGGTTTTCGGGTCAAAGCCTTTCTCTATCGCTTTGTTGCCTAACTGCCACGCATATGACGGGCTTGTCCAGATAACCGTAGGCTGATATTGCTTGAGCACAAAAAGCAAACGATCGCTTGGCACCGCTCCCACCCATATAGCGGTGGCACCCAAGTTCTGCGCACCTATGGCGTCGGGGCCGCCCACATAGAGTGCAAAGTTCAAGCCGTGCACATATCTGTCGGTGGGGCGCATGCCTGCCTGCCAAAACAGGCGAGCTTCCGTGTCTTGCCACAAGTCAAAATCTTCTTGAGTAAACGGGCTCATCGTGGGCACGCCCGTGGAGCCAGAAGAGGTGGCCATGAACACCACATCCTCTTCGGGCACAGCAGCAAGTTCTCCGAAAAATGAACCTACGCCTTGCGTGGTGCGCTCCGTCTGTTTGTCGATGAAAGGAAATTTCTCCAAATCTTTCAGCGTCTTGATGTCTTCAGGGGAAACACCTGCCGCGTCCCACTCGCGCTTATAATAAGGC
>CAVEFW010000029.1:0-6231 GCA_963615035.1 Phocaeicola dorei | reverse complement strand
TTCTAACACCTGCGCTAAGCTATTATCGGCACCTTCGTTTATGCTTTCCATAAGCAAGCGAGATTCAAGTGGGCTGTCATCAAAATCATCTCCGTCAACCCTATCCTTGCTAGAGTTGACTTCCTCTAAATCCTGTGAATTAGTAAAAGTCGAATTATGGTTGCTATTTTGCAAATCTGTTTTCTTATCTTTTAAACAAAAAGCTTCATCGGCAGTGTATGCTCCGCACAAACCATATATGCCATATTTTGAATCATTGTCTAAGAAATCCACTGAATTTAAAGTCTGCCCATGAACGTCACCGCTATCCGAAACATCTGAATTTTGGTTAAGCGCAGAACTAATGTTAAGAGGTGAGTTTTGCAATAGCGTGCTATGTGCCCACGCATACACCTGGTTAAACATGACAGTTGACATGCACGCACCTGCCGCAAGCATAACAACTAAAAGAAACCGTATTTTTCTTTGTGAACATGTTTTTTGGCAATGTCTATTTCTATCAAATCTGGTTTTAAACATAACTCTTTTCCTTTCTTTAGCTGCACTCATAGACTAGATATCTATAAGCACAAAATAGTTGTTCTTGCGTTTAGCACACATGCGCCACAAAACCCTAAACTATTCAACCCAACCAAATTACACACTTGACATGCACGCTTGCAACTTCAATTAACGCACCGCTTGTCTCTCAAAGCTATAAATGCACGCTTTTTATCGAAGCCTTGCTGCATACCTGCCATCTGGCAGTCTGACAATTAAGCCACCACTCTCTAATTTATCGAGTTCGACCAACAACCAAGAAAGCACAGTTTCATAACCTGTTGGCACCCTTTTTACCAAGTTGCACATTTCGTCTATGCTCGTGGGTCTGGCAGCTATTGCGTCAAACACATGTCTGAAGTTATCGTCAATCGCTGCACTTGAGCTTCCCGAAATTAATGAATTCGTTGTGTTCTTAAGACATCCATAGATTGAGAACAAAACATCTTCAAACGATTCACCATCAACTATCGGAGTAGCACCCTGATAAATTAATCGATTAGCTCCTCTTGATGTTTTTGACGTTATTGCACCAGGCACCGCTAAAACTTCTTTTGATGCTGCAAGTGCTTCATCTGCTGTTGAAAATGTGCCCGAGGGCATGCCAGCCTCAACAATCAAAGTTGCACGTGCAAGACCAGCGATCAATCTATTTCTTTCCCTGAAAGCATATGGCATCGCAGGATAGGACCATTCATTTTCCGATATCACAGCACCACCACAATCTATGATCTGTTGAAATAGATCGTAATTCTCGCTTGGATAAACAAAGTCGCACCCTCCACCAAAAACTGCCACAGTTGGCATGCCCACAGACAAAGCAGCGCGATGTGCCACGCTATCACACCCACGTGCACCGCCCGAAATAATAACTATGCCTTTTCGCGCAGCAATGCACCCAAAACGCTTTGCACATTCCTTTCCATAAGGTGTCGCTTTTCTTGCTCCAACTATAGCCAAACCTTCTTGCAGAGCACAAACATCCCCAATCCCATATATTTTCTTCGGCGGTCGCGGAATAAGTTTCAAAGCCTTTGGAAAATTTTCATCGTCTATGTCTATCTCAAAGCGCTCGCCTTTCAACAAAGGACCTCTATATTCACTAAAACCTGTATATTTGTGATATTCTTTTGCCCTCGCAACACTCATTTTATGCCTAGTTGGCTTTTCTGCAACCACGCCAACAACCAAATTATCCTCCAACCCGCTCACCCCTCTTTCCTATTAATTCACTCTTAGCGCAAAATCGAAATTATTTGCTCATCTATATTTACTATGCAATTAGACCTCCTCTCCTACTCTCATGCGCAAAGCCAATGCTTCGCATAAATGGCTGCACTCAACACTTTCAGACTCAGATATATCAGCCACGCTGCGAGCAATAGATAGCGTAGACATAATCGATCGACCACTCATATTCTTTGAAGCAATGGAAGCATTCAAATAATTGCGCGTTTCATCACTCATATCACACGATGCAATCAATTTCTCCATCGGTCCCAAATTATCAAAGTCTTTAGATTTTTCACGTCTCCACTTAGCGAACTTACGCGCAATCAACACTCCCTCTCGCAGCGTGTGAGAACTTACTCCCTTTCCGGTATTTAACACATCCAAAGAAGACAGTCTGCCAATAGTCAAATGAATATCTATTCTGTCTAACACGGGGCCACCAATGCGATTTTGATACGTTCTCACCTGAGGCAATGTGCATCTGCAAGGGTGATCGCTATCTCCAAAATATCCGCAAGGGCATGGATTAGACGCAGCAATCAAAGCAAACCGTGCTGGGAAACGATATGTTCCATCTGCGCGAGTCAACATAACCTCGCCCGACTCCATAGGGCATCGAATGCCTTGCAAAACGTTGGGTCTGAATTCAGATAGCTCATCCAAAAACAAAACACCGTTATGCGCAAGCGTAACCTCACCTGGACGAACTGGATTACCCCCACCCACTAACCCTGCAAGTGTTGCTGAGTGATGCGGTGCTCTAAAAGGGCGACAACCAGCAAGTATAGGCTCTATAGGCTCTTGAACCACTGAATGGACTACAGCACTTTCAAGCCGCTCATCGTGTGTAAGAGGAGGCAAGATGGAAGGCAAGCGAGATGCCAGCATTGTTTTTCCAGACCCCGGAGGGCCCATCATCAAAACACCATGGCCTCCCGCAGCAGCAATCTGCAGCGCACGCTTTGCAAAATCGTGTCCTGCAACATCTTTGAAATCTGCAATTTCTTGGTTAAACACATCTCCTGCATCGCATGAAGGCTGAAGTTCTCCATCTCTAAAGTCGCACAAATTATTGACAACATATTTTTTCAGTCCGTTAATTTTTACGTTGTCGTTGCTTTTAGCAGAGCACAAAAAACTCAAACCAAGTTCGCGAGCACACAGTGCAAACCCAAGTTGACCAGGCACAGCCCTAACAAAGCCATCCAAAGACAACTCTCCAACAATCAACGAATTAGATATTGCGTCTTTATTTATCTGGTCTGTTGCGGCAAGAAGTGCCAGTGCTATAGGCAAATCAAACCCAGAACCAGTTTTTCTTATAGAGCTTGGTGCCAAATTCACAACAATTTTATATTCTGGCATTTTAAACTCGCACGCCCTGCAAGCCGCTTTAATGCGCTCAAAAGCTTCCTTGATGGAAATGTCAGGCATACCAACAACATGAAACGAAGGCATCCCAGCACTCACTGCAACTTCTACTGTAACAGGTATCGCTTCAACACCATGTAAAGTGGCACTTTTAACAGTGAAACTGCCAAACTTAATAGACATACACTATCACCCGACTCCAAAAGCATTTATATGATGCCGGATTATTGCTCTGTCACTAGACACCACTAAAATGCCTATCACATCAAAGCGCACAGCTATATCTACATCTTCATAATCGCGCAAATATGAAATTGCAATTTTTTCGTATTTACTTCTTTTTTTACTAGTTATGGCCTCTTCAGGCATGCCCTTGTCTTCATCAGTGCGAGTTTTCACTTCAACAAAAACAATAGTATCAGGGGTTTTTGCAACAATATCGGCCTCTCCAAATTTGCATGTGTAATTTCTAGACAAAATTGTATAGCCATGATTAATCAAAAAACGCGCTGCCGCATCTTCTCCGCGTTTGCCCAAAGATTTATTGTGCCCCGTTTTCTTTTGCTGAATTTTTGACCCCTTGGCTCCTTCAGCACAAATTGCTTTTTCACTATCCTCTTCTGTGCTTTTAACACTAGAATTTCTTGCCTTACTAGTCGATGTTGTAATGCTGGTCTTTTTTCTTGACTTTACAACTTTTAGACTGTCTGAATTTTTCTCTGAAACCGCTGCTTTTACAACACTTGCTGCCTTTTTAGTGCTAGTGCGTCTTTTTGTGCTGCTTTTTTTTGGTGTTGTTTTAGGTTCTAATACCTCCACAACATTTGAACTGTTTGCCATTGCTATCACCTTTCATATCCTAGACACCGCATTGTTTACAAAACCTTATAAAACCTGCCACGCAAGACATTGAGCTTGGGAGTGCGATTGAAAGAAATATAGATGTTCGATATACCAAAATGATTTGAGAAAATCCAAATATTGCTGTGCAGCATGCAAAGCAAACTGAAGAAAAAGACATCTGGATCGCTGCAAAAATATACCGAAAATTACAAAAATTTATCCAAAAAATCCCGCAAAAATTCCAGCGATCACGTTTTACCAGCAAGAATACAAATTAGATAAGAAAAATAATCAATTGTTGAAAGAGAAAATATCTCAAAGTTGAAACTGTGTGGAAAAATATTTACAACTAAACAACTAAATAAGAAACCAAAAAAACGACCAACTAAATAAGCAACCAAACAATCGAACAACTAAGCAAGCACCCAAACAAATAAACAACGAAATTTTTGAAAGCCATTAAAAAAGAGTTTCTTGGGTGAAATTTGTGCAATAAGTTTTTCTATGATAAGGAGAAAGTCCATATTTTTTTATAGCATTGATATGCTCAGAAGACCCATATCCTTTGTTTTTATCCCACATATACTCAGGATATTCACGTGAGAGTTTACACATCAGCGCATCACGCTCCACCTTCGCCACTATCGAAGCACAGGCAATTGAAGCACACTTTGAATCGCCTTTAACAACGTTAATTTCGCGTTCATGCAAATGCATAGCGTTTCCATCCAGCAAAATTGCATCGATATTTTCACACTTGGCAAATGCTTGTTCTATGCCTTTCAAAAAAGCATTTCTCAAAGCGCAAGCAATTCCCAACTCGTCAATTTCTAATGCAGAAACAAACTCGACTATGCACACAAGTGCTCGCTTGCGAATCACACTAGCAATTTCTTCACGAGCATGCGCGCTTAATTTTTTGGAGTCATTTATCTTTGGAATATATTCATTGCTGCCCAACACCACAGCACCTATTGCCAAAGGACCAGCCAACGGGCCGCGCCCAACCTCATCAAGACCTAAAACAACATAAGAAGATCTCGCCTCTCTCACCTCTAGGTCTAGAGCTGATGCGTCATGTATTTGAAACTTCGGGTCTGCACCCAAACCCGCATCACCAAGCCCCGCAGTTTCACTTAAACTCGCATCACCAAGCCGCGCAACTCCATTTAGAGCACTTGCGCGCGTCGCGTCAGTTTCCGCATTCTGGCCACCCCTAAACTTTGCAACAAAACTAGCTGCTAGGTCTTGCTCAAATGAATACATGCCCGCCACACGCTTTTCTTCCACACACTGTGCATCAAGACGCTTGCGCGTGGCACTCAGCGCACGCAAAACACCCAGTCGCTCATCTGTTGCAAGACAACGCTCCATATCTGCAAAACCTTGTGCATCCACACTTGCAAGCATCTTTTTAATTTCTTGTACAGTCTGTCCCATATATGACAACCCTAACAATACTTAAATGAACACATCAATCAATTATTATATCCAAAGCCCAAGGCAAACAAGCCAGCGGGCACGCATGCACACACCACAACACTATTAAACAGAACTATTAAACAACACTATTACACAACACAATTAAAAAAGCCCCTCAAAAGAGGAGCTTTACTAATGTCGTTCTTTGCTAATGACGTTTCATATTGAAGAATAACGATTTCTCGCGTAAAACGAAAACGCAAGCAAGTCACTCAAACAAAAATTCAAATTACTTAAACGCCTTTTCTTTAATCTTTGCAGCTTTACCAACTTTGTTACGCAAATAATATAGTTTTGCACGCTTTACGCTGCCTTTACGTGTAACTTCGATTTTCTCAATCTTAGGAGAATGCGTTGGGAAAGTGCGCTCCACGCCTACAGAAAAACTAACCTTGCGAACTGTAAATGTTTCTCTGCAAGATTTACCATGACGGCGAATTACCACACCTTGAAACACCTGAATGCGCTCGCGATTGCCTTCTGTAATGCGATAGTGAACCTTCACAGTGTCGCCAACGTGAAAATCTGGCACATCTTGTTTAATTTGTTGTTGCTCAATAGCACGAATAATATCCATTTCATCCTACCTGTGATCTATAAATTTAACCTATATACATTGGACGCGAAAAAACATTTTAACCCAGCATTCATGCACATGCAAGAAATATTTTTTCCTATTTCTTCGCCCAGTTTTCATTCCCATCTCTTGGTTGATTGAATTCTTAAACTGGACATTGCAAAAGTAAACTGGACATTTTCTAT
>CAVEFW010000028.1:0-24037 GCA_963615035.1 Phocaeicola dorei | reverse complement strand
AAAAAGCGGGCGGCTTACAAACAGACACACAACGCCAAACACACAATGCTAAAGACGCAACATCGTAAAGCGTCAGCTCTACAAAAACCAAGAAACTCCAGCGTCGAATATGTTTTGGTGAACAACTTCAGGAACGTTTTTATACAAGCCCTGCCCCGCTCGCTCGCTGTGACCCATCTTTCCCAACACGCGCCCACAAGGGCTAGTTATGCCCTCGATGGCCAACGTGCTTCCATTTGGATTAACGTCTAAGCCCATGCCAGGAAAACCGCACACGTCGCAATATTGAAACGCTATCTGACCTTTTTTTCGCATCTCGCAAAGCGTTTCATCGTTTGCAACAAATCGCCCTTCACCATGTGAAATGGCCAGCGTGTGCACATCGCCAACCTTACAATTACAAAGCCAAGGCGACATGGTGCTGCATACGCGCGTGTGCACAAGGCGGCTTTGATGTCTGCCGATGTTGTTGAACGTGAGCGTGGGGCAATCTTCGCTCATGGGAACAATGTCGCCGAATGGCACAAGCCCCAATTTCACGAGCGCTTGAAAACCGTTGCATATGCCAAGCATCAGCCCACCTCTCACTTGCAACAAATTTCGCACGGCTTCGCACACGCTTGGGTTGCGAAAAAACGCCGTTATAAATTTTGCGCTGCCGTCTGGTTCATCACCACCACTAAAGCCCCCGGGAATCATGACTATGTTCGCTTCATTTATTTCCGATGTAAGTTTTTCTATACTTTGCGTTACAGCGTTTGGAGTGAGGTTGTTGATTACGAATGTGTGAACGCTTGCACCTGCACGCCTAAACGCACGCGCAGAATCAAATTCGCAATTGTTTCCTGGAAACACTGGGATAATCACGCGCGGTTTTGTGTGTAAAAACGCTGGAGCTGAATCATCACGTGTGCACTGTTGGTTTTCACTTTGCTTGATTTCACTTTGTTGGCTTCCATTTTGTTGGTTTTCGTAACCTTGCACACTATCAACCACGCGCGATTCAAAGGCTATTGTCTCGCACTCTTTATCTTCTTCGTCAAACGCACTTTGTGTGTGTTTATAAGGAAACACGCCTTCCAGCACGCCTTCCCAAACCTCTTGCAAATCTCCTAGGTCAAGTTTGACGCTTTGTGCACTTTCACCTTCAACATGTGCATAATTCACGCACATCTCATATTCACTTTTAGTTTTGCCTATTACGCGCACGCTCACGCAATCTGCATTCTTGGGGCAACAATCTATGCAGCCATCGCCAACAAACTCAACGATGAAAGACACATAGCGCGGCTCAAATAGAAAATCTTCATCTGGAATATCGCAAAGGTTTACCCCGATGCCGTTTCCCACGCACATCTTGAATATGCTCTCTGCCACGCCTGCCGCACCCACAACGCTAACTGCACACACTTCTCCGCTCGATATGAGTTGTTGAACAAACGAGATAGTTGCCCTCATCTGTTCTGCGGGGGGAATGAGTGCGTCTTTCGCAACAGGAGACACGATGGCGAAGCTATGTCCAGCCTCTTTGAACTCAGGGCTAGTTATGTTTTCAACTCTGCCAATGGCAGTAGCAAAACTTACGAGCGTGGGCGGCACATCTAGTTCGTTGAAAGACCCGCTCATGCTATCTTTGCCGCCAATGGCACCCACTTCTAAGTCGAGTTGCGCACTAAGCGCACCCAGCAAACTGCTCACAGGGCGCCCCCAGCGCTTCGGGTCTTTGTGCAGCTTGCCGAAATATTCTTGGAAAGTGAGGTATGCATCTTCCTTGCGAAAACCAGTTGCCACCAGCTTGCATATGCTCTCAAGCACAGCCAAATAAGCACCCGCATATTGGTTTGCACTGCTTAGATATGGGTTGTATCCCCATGCCATGCCGCTCACGGTGTTCGTCTCACCATCTGTGGGCAACTTTGAAACCATGGCAAGCGCTGGTGTAAGTTGAAAAGCCCCACCATAGGGCATAAGAACAGACCCAGCCCCTATTGTGCTATCGAAACGCTCTGACAAGCCTTTGTTGCACGCAACGTTTAAGTTGGATAACAAACTACACATTCTCTCATGTAAAGAATTTGAAGTTGCTGCACACGCAAACTGTGAACTTGCTGCGCACGCAGCCTGACCGCCTGACCCTTGTGCCACTGCTTCACAATCGAGCACGCCCTCACGCCTCTGCCATGGCGTGGCATAAGGCTTTGGAGCACCGACACAAACATTCACATGTTTAGGGGCACCATTGCTATTCAAGAATTCACGGCTTACGTTCACTATGTTTTTACCGCGCCACGTCATCTCAAGACGGGGGCTTTCTGTAACATATGCAATCACAGTGGCTTCCAAATTTTCTTCTTTCGCATATTTCAAAAATTCATCCACGTTTTCAGGCGCAACAGCACACGCCATGCGCTCTTGGCTCTCTGATATTGCAAGCTCCGTTCCATCTAAACCTTCATATTTTTTGGGCAAAGTGTCTAAATCTATGAGCAAGCCGTCGGCTATTTCTCCTGTGGCCACGCTCACGCCACCAGCCCCAAAATCGTTGCAACGCTTTATAAACTTGCACGCTTCGCCTCGCCTGAAAAGCCTCTGTATCTTTCGCTCAACGGGAGCGTTGCCCTTTTGCACTTCCGCGCCACACGTTTCAATGCTCTCAGTTGTGTGCGCCTTAGAAGACCCAGTGGCGCCACCTATGCCATCGCGCCCTGTTTTGCCTCCCAGCAAAATGATTGCGTCTTTAGGCTTCGGAGTTTCGCGCACCACGTGATGAGCCGGAGTGGCCGCCACCACAGCCCCGATTT
Source organism: Phocaeicola dorei (assembly GCA_963615035.1). Classification (GTDB taxonomy): domain Bacteria; phylum Actinomycetota; class Coriobacteriia; order Coriobacteriales; family Eggerthellaceae; genus CAVEFW01. Next base: position 21,236 of record CAVEFW010000028.1, on the reverse strand, counting down.
CCATGCGCTTGGCAGCAAAACCTGGGTGATAGAGTTCGCACACTTGCCCTGTGGCTATGCCTATCTGGTTGCCATAGCTTGAATATCCCGCGGCTGCCGTGGTGGTCAACTTGCGCTGTGGAAGTTTCCCTGGCAGAGTTTCGCTCATAGGTGTTGTGGGGTTAGCTGCTCCAGTCACGCGCATCGCTTGATACACATACGCACGGCCGCTCAACGGGTCGCGGATAGCGCCACCAATGCATGTGGCAGCTCCACCAAAAGGCTCCACTTCAGTTGGATGATTGTGTGTTTCGTTTTTGAACAGATATAACCAATCTCGCTCTTCGCCGTCTACATCCACCTTCACTTTCACTGTGCAGGCGTTCACCTCTTCCGATTCATCCAAATTTTTCAAGATGCCCTTATTCTGCAGATACTTCGCACCTATGGTCGCCATATCCATGAGGCATATGGGCTTTTCATCTCGCCCGAGCTCACGTCTTAACTCAAGATATCGGCTGTATGCTTTTTGTTCCAGATCTCCTTCAAATTCAACGCTGTCTAAAATGGTGCCAAACGTAGTGTGTCGACAATGGTCGCTCCAATATGTGTCGATCATCTTTATTTCTGTGATGGTGGGCTCGCGATGCTCTGTGTTTTTGAAGTAATCTTGACAAAACGCCACATCTGCCGCATCCATAGCTAAACCGCGATCTTCTATGAACATCTCAAGCTCGTTTAAGCTCATTTCACAAAAACCTCGCAGCACTTCAACATCTGCAGGCTCTGGGTGCTTTACGCTCAACGTTTCTGGAAGCTCAAGCGAAGCCTCGCGCGCCTCTATCGGATTTATCACATATTTATGAATGCTCTGAATTTCTGCATCAGACAATTCGCCATCCAAGATATAGACTTTTGCACTGCGAATAGCGGGGCGCTCACCTGCGCTTATAAGCTGAACACACTCAGATGCGCTTTGTGCGCGCTGGTCAAACTGACCAGGCAGATATTCAACAGCAAATAAAACATCGTCTTCTGTTGTAAATTCATCAAGCGATCTGTAAACATTGTCGCTTTGTGGTTCGCTGAAAACACAGGGAATGCAGCGCTCAAACAAATCGCTGCCTATGCCTTCAACGTCATATCTGTTAACTATGCGAATGCTCTTTAGTTTATCGAAAGCCAACACGTCTTTAATCTCTGCGCATAAGTGTTGCGCCTCAACGCTAAAACCTGGCTTTTTTTCAACATATACTCGATAGACCATTGATTTACCTTTCTTACTGTGCCTTTTGCTTGCCTGTTCACCGCTTTTATGCTTTTTTGTCTGGCTGCTCTTAGTCTGAGTTGTTTTTTCTTGAGTTGCTCTTACCATGAGCTGTTCTTTTTATCTAAACCATTCTTTCTTCTGAGTCGTTTTTTTGAGTCGTTCTTTTTTCTGAACTGTTCATTTTTGAGCCGTTCACAAAATTTTGTTTGATTATAAATGTATACAAGCTCAAATTGCACAGAATGCAAAAGGAGTTTATAAATGTTTGATGTCGGTAACGCGCAAAGTTTCGTCTTTCACGCAAAAAGAAACGTCTAGCCCGCCATATTCCATGTGGTAAACGCGCCCTGGGTCGTGGTGATAAGCGGGTCTAGGGTCGCACGCAAGCACTTCTTCAAGCGCGCGCAATTTTTCCCGCGGCACAAGCTTTTTAAGGGTCGCAGAAATTTCTACGATCAAAAATTTATAGTTGGCGCAGTTGGCGCGCGTGATGTTTTCTTCTGTTTTTGTGTTTGCGTTTTTTGTTGCATCGCAAGTGCCTTCCACAAATCCATCGCGTGCAAACGGGTAAGAATCGGCATATGGCAAATATGGTTTGATGTCGAATATAGGCGTGTTGTTCATGATGTCTGCGCCGCTCACATGCAATACTGGGCCATATTCACTATTGTTTTCCACGCGCTCGAGCACAACCACAGAAAGCCCCAAGCCATTCGGACGATAAGGGCTGCGTGTGGCGAACACTCCCAAGCGCGTGTTTCCACCCAAACGCGGAGGTCGCACCGTAGGGTGCCACGTTTGATTGCTTTTTTCTTGCGCGTCCACATTTTCCAAGCGCTGCGCTCTGTCGAATTGCCAGATGATCCACAGATGACTAAAGCCTTCTATGCCACGCAGTGCATCTTCGTTTGCAAATTCTGGTTCAAACACGATGCGAGATTGCACGCTGGGAGCAAGCCCACTTTGTCTTGGCACGCCAAATTTTTGAGTGAAATCGTTGTGAATTTTTGCAATTGTTTGCAGATGCATTTTTGCTCCTTGAAAGCGAGGTTTTTAATTGTGAACACCCTGCGGGCGCGCTGTATATGTCACCATAAGGCGCGCTGTGTGGGTCGACATATGAGTGCGCACATGCGGGCGCACTGCATGGGCGCATCCTATGGGTGCACAGCCTCAAACCATCTTAAGCCGCACACACCAGAAAATCCAGCAAATTTCACCCTCTCACGTTAATCGCGAAGCACTGCAGCAATTTTCGTTCTCTCGCATCAATCGTGTTAATTGCACTAATCACGAAACGCACAACAGTTTTCACTTTCTCACATCAACCACGAAACGCCGCAACTAATTTCACCCCCCCCCTCGCGCTAGTTGCAAAACGCCACAACAAGAAAGGCCGCATGCAACGCATACGGCCCACACTTTACACACTCTGTAAAAAAGCACTCTCTAAAACTCGTTTCCTGGAAATTGAGGAATGCCAGCAAATCCTTTTTCTAGGTCTTCATCGGTAGGAATATAGTCTGTCATGTCGCCATTGTGATAATTCTCATAGGCCACCATGTCAAAATATCCCGTGCCCGTAAGCCCAAACAAGATGGTCTTTTCCTCGCCAGTTTCTTTGCACGTCAGCGCTTCATCTATAGCCGTGCGAATTGCATGCGAAGATTCAGGCGCAGGCAATATGCCCTCTTTGCGAGCAAAAAGCTCTGCCGCCTCAAACACTTTTGTTTGCTCCACCGATGTGGCTTCCATCAATCCGTCTGCATAAAGTTGAGATAACACAGTGCTCATGCCATGGAAGCGCAGCCCGCCTGCGTGGTTTGCCGATGGAATAAACCCACTGCCGAGCGTATACATCTTAGCCAGCGGGCAAATCATGCCCGTGTCGCAAAAGTCGTATGCAAATTTACCACGCGTAAACGAAGGACAAGACGCAGGTTCCACCGCGATGATGCGATAATCACGCTCTCCGCGCAATTTTTCGCCCATGAAAGGCGCTATAAGCCCGCCCAAGTTTGAGCCACCACCAGCGCATCCGATGATTATGTCGGGCACAACGTCATATTTATCGAGCGCAGCTTTTGCTTCCAAACCGATAACCGATTGATGCAAAAGCACTTGGTTTAACACGCTGCCCAGCACATAACGATATCCTTCGTGCGTTGTGGCCACTTCCACTGCCTCAGATATCGCACAGCCCAAAGACCCAGTGGTGCCAGGGTGCGCCTCTAAGATTTTTTTGCCCACTTCTGTGGTGGTGGATGGCGAAGGCGTTACATCTGCGCCATATGTGCGCATGACCTCGCGGCGAAACGGCTTTTGTTCATAAGACACCTTCACCATGAAAACCTTGCAATCCAAGTCGAAATATGCGCAAGCCATGGAAAGTGCTGTGCCCCACTGACCTGCGCCTGTTTCTGTGGTTACGCCCTTAAGCCCCTGCTTTTTCGCATAATATGCCTGCGCCAACGCTGAATTCAACTTGTGAGACCCGCTTGTGTTGTTGCCTTCAAACTTGTAATAAATTTTCGCGGGTGTGCCAAGCGCACGCTCCAAATGATACGCACGGATAACAGGCGATGGTCTATATGTCTTGTAATACTCTTGAATTTCCTCGGGAATGTCGATATACGGGGTGTCGTTGTCAAGCTCTTGCGCTATGAGCTCCTCGCAAAAGATGGGAGCCAATTCTTCTGCCTTTAGTGGCTCATGTGTGCCGGGGTTTAAAAGCGGAGCAGGTTTGTTTATCATATCTGCACGCAAGTTATACCACTGCGTTGGGATTTCATTTTCGCCTAAGTAAATCTTATACGGAATTTTTTCGGTTTTAGTTGTGTTTTTTGCAGTTTCATTGTTGCCCATTTTCTGATCTCCTTTTTTCTCTTGATTTATAAGGCGAAGTTATTGTAAACACGTCTGCGAAAAATGTGAAATGCAATTTTATTTTGTTTTAATAAGTTTTTCTTATTACAATATACATTCAGCACGCAGTTTGCTTTGAAGATATGAGAAAACAGGAGTGAACAATGAACCTGAATCAGTTGAAATATTTCATCAGTGTGGCGGAACAAAAAAACTTCACACGCGCCGCAAAGCAAAATTACATATCGCAAACAGCAATTACCCAACAGATAAAATCGCTGGAAAAAACTGTGGGCGTGCCCTTGCTTATTCGCGACAAACACCACGTAGAACTAACGGCAGCAGGAAAAACATATCTGCGCGACGCAAAAAAAATCATTCAGCAAAGCGATGATGCACTTCGTCTGGCGCGCCTAGCTTCTGTTGGTGTAACAGGTCAGGTGTCGATAGGTTATGTGACGGGATATGGCAAAGGCAATTTTTCCGCGTCGCTTCGCAACTTTCACAATGCGTTTCCCGATGTGAAAATAGATTTGGTGCGTGCAAATTCCAGTGTTCTTCTGAATATGGCTGCGCAAAATTCGTGCGATGTTGTGTTCGTCATTTCATCACACGTTCACGGCAAGTTTAACCTGGAGCGAAAATTCATAACCAGTTGCCCTATCATGGTGGTGCTGCCCGCAGAACATGCACTTTGCAAAAAAGATGCACTTACCTATAAAGATTTAGAGGGCGAAAAATTCGTCATGATGGACCCTGCCGATCAACCGCGCAATCAGATGCAAGAAGCACTTTTAATCTATAAACGCGCAGGATATGTTCCAAACATTGTTGCGGCAGATGGCGAAGATGAAACGGTAATGCTCATGGTGTCGGCTGGTTTGGGTGTGGCACTTATCCCTGAATACATCACGCAGCACTACGAAAACGATGCATCTCTTAAGATAGTGCCGCTCACTACACAATCTGGTGTGATAGAAACGCTCGGTCTTGAAGCGCTTTGGAGTGCGGAGAACAAAAACCCTGTGCTTGAACACGTCCTTGATGCGATTTAGGGGTTTTGTTTGCGAGAAATGCGCTTCCTATCTTTTTTCTGATTGGACACAAACTATAAAACGCTGTTAATAAATCGCAGAAAACAAGATGCAAGACGCAGAAAACAAAAGCGCAAAACCCAAAAAACAAAGACACTTTTCTCATTAAGCCTAGATTAACTTTATTTATCATGTTGGATAATGTGCGTTTTAATGTGATAATTACATTATTACTGCGTCGGCAGCGATTACCGCGATTACCGCGATTACTGCGGCTACTACAGCGGCGGCAACTGCGAAAACTACTACAGCAACGCAAAACAAACAACAGGAGGGCTTCAAAATGTATAGAAAAATTTTAGTGGCATATGATGGCTCCGAACACGCCAAACGCGCACTTCACGCAGCACTTGAATTGGTGGACCACAAAATGGCAGAAAAAATATTGATAACAACATCTTATATCCCCGACACAGACGACCCTGCTTTCGATGTGGCCGCGCGCATGTCGGGCAACCTAAACGAAGACGTGCCCAACACACCCGCCCCCATAGAGCAGTTGCGCAAAGAACTGGCTCCTGTAATCGATGAATATGGTGATGTTGTTGACACTTTCGTTACACGCGCAAAACCACAAGAAGCCATCGTAACAATAGCAACCGACAACGCGTGCGACTTGATAGTCATGGGCAGACGCGGCATGAGCGGCATTTCTGCCATGCTGGGCAGCGTGAGCAAATCGGTTTTAGCGAACAGTTCTTTGCCTGTGTTGTTGGTGAAGTAATGCAACTATGCTGGCGGTGAGGTGCGCCACTTCACCGAAGCAAGCGCACACACAAGGGAAGCCCCCATGCCGATGAGCGTTAGGTTTGAAGATATAGCCACTGGCAAACCGCTTAAAACGTTTGGCGCGAAAATTGGCGCGTAAGACCCAACAAGCCCACACACTCCGCCCAAAGCCACGCCGCAAAGCCATACACAGCGGCGAAGTTCGCGTTTTGAGTAGCACAAAATTGCAACAGTGAGCGGAAATATGACGCCTGGCGTATACACAGAATATGCGCTGCTCAAAATGGTGATTATGTCTCCTGTGCCAGAAAATGCGAAAATCGCAGAAAGCGCACCGATAACCACCACGGTCACACGCACCAAAAGCACTTCACGATTTGCGTCGTTTTTAGAAAATGATTCACCCAGCAGATCTTTCACAAAGATGGAAGAGGCATTTATAAGGCATGTATCCGTGGAAGACAATATGGCGGAAAGCAGGGCTAAGGCCAAAATAACACCCACGGGCGTGGGCATTACCGTGTTCATCAGATATACAAGCATCTTTGTGCCACCAGCATCTGCTGCATCCACGTTATATTTAGCCCACATGCCTATCAACACCACCACACACGCCAACACTGCCATGCACACGCCCGCAATTATTGCCGATTTTTTTGCAGTGGTTGCGTCTTTAGAAATCAAGTTGCGCGACAAGATGTCTGGACCCAAGAAAAACACACCGCCAACCACGAAAAGTTGCGTTATAAACGTTGCAGCCGTATATTTTTCGTTGAAGAATTCAAAGTGCTGCAATGGCTCGGTGCTATTTCCCCCCGCAAACGCAAACAAAAACACGCAAGCAAAAATAAGACCAGCAGCCAAGATGTAAAACTGAATTTTATCGGTGCGAACAACAGATGTTTGCCCCCCCAAAGCAGTGTATGCTATGGTCAACACACACACCACTATCAACACCTCGCGGCTTTCAAAACCTATCAAATAAGACACAATGCTGCCCAAGGCCACAAATTGCCCAGCAATCACGCCTATCCAAGAAATGGCAATCACCAGTGCTATCAGTCGTTGAGCACTTAGTCCCACTAAAATGCTGGCTGCGTGAGGCAGTGTGTCTGCGTTCAACTCACGCACTTTTTTCGAGATGAGCAAAGCTTGCAAAAGCAGACCCAGCGCACCAAACCAAAGCCACCATATCGCGGGAAAGCCTATGTTGTTTGTGGTGTCCACTATGCCTATGGTGGCACTGGCACCAAAGATGGTGGCAAGCAACGTGAGCACTACGGCTCGTGTGCCTTGTTTTTTGCCTGCCACAGCGTATTCAGTAAAGTTGTTTGCGCCTTTATAGTCGCGCACACTTATGCATATCATAACTGCCAGATATGCAACAAGCACAATTATTCCAACGATGAACATTCAGATCCCTTTTTAGTGTCTTAGTGTTGAGCAGCTTCGCGTTAATCAACTTGATGTCGTTTAATTCCGCATCGAACGACTTTGTGTTGATTAGCTTCGCATCAACCAACTTCGCATCGGTCGACTTCGCATATTGATGTTATATATAATTATATCAAAGCAAATGAGCGAAAAATTGAAAGCACATATCATGCATTATCACGGACTATCACGCATTATCAAAGGGTTGCCCCATGAAAAAAGAAATAAAACGGAACAACGAACATAACAAAGAACACAGCACAAGACGCAGCACTGAGCGCATCGGGATTTTGGGAGGCACATTCGACCCGCCACACAACGCTCATATAGCCTTGGCACGTGCTGCGTGCAAGCAATGCAAACTCGATAAGCTTATTGTAATGTGTGCGGGCGTGCCCGTGTATAAACTTGACCAAAAAATAACACCAGCAAAAAAGCGTTTGGAAATGTGCAAGCTAGCGTTTGAAAACTTGTGGGAAGATGGTCTTGATAGTGCATGGGGCGCCGAAGATGTCTGCGCACCTCGTGAAAGCAGCGCACCCCACGGCAACGCTGCCACATACCATGACAGCGTCAGCGCATCCCACGGCAACGCTGCCACACACTATGAGCGCGACAGCGCACGCTGCGACGGCGACACCGCACACCGCACACATCACAACATCAACACTAATACCCACATAGAAATAAGCGATGCGGAAATTACGCGAGGCGGAAAAACATACACTGCACAAACGCTTTTAGAATTGCACGAAAAACACCCAGACGCACAACTCTATTTCATAGCAGGCGAAGATGCCGCTAAAACTATTCCCAAGTGGCGCGATGCACAAACAATCGCAAAACTTGCAACTATCGTTGTGGCTAAAAGGCGTAATGTCGAAAACGCACAATGCGCAAGTTCAACCGTGACTCAAGCCAATTCTTCCCCTTCTCCGAAAAATTTTCACCCCAGCGAAAAATCAGACGAAACTAGTGTTGCACTGCAAAAACTCAATGATAACTTCCGCGTAATATTTCTGGATGCATCCATTCCAAATATCTCAAGCACACAAATTCGCGAAAACGTTTGCACTGGGCAAGACATATCAAACGCATTGCCACAAAAAGTGGAAGAATACATCCGCAAAGAAGTGTTGTATCTGTGAATAAAGCAAGAATTTAATGATGATAAAGACCAATTTTAAGAAATATCGCTAGCATACTGTTTGTCATCTTCAAATTCAGTTTGAGCAAATAGTCGTAGTCAAGTGATGGAATTCTGTTATCAGTTCCCAAAAAATCCACCCGTAAAAAAACAACGTATCTCTTCTGAATGCTGCTGTCTTCGTCATCAAGGCTACTAAACCTCTTTGTTGCAAAAAATCTGAGCAAACAGCTAAAAACGTGGCAAAACAACGTCAGCACTAAACTTTTTTGTAATCGTAGCCAACGGCTATGATTTTTATCTTATCTAAACATAATATAGACCTCGTTATCGCTTCTGTGTGTCAGGCAACAGGCGCTTTCAACACATTTGAAAACTAGGCGCAGAATTTGTCTAGCCACTTAACACGAAGGTGTGCCCAGCCGCCAAACACAAAACAGAAGCGCAAAGTAAATCACGATAAAGAAGGGGTCTAAAATGTCAAACGAAATCAACCAACAAAATCAGCAGTCAAACAGCGCAAATTCGACACAACAAGCAACCTCGCCCGCAACCCAAACCGCACAAACCGCACAAAACGCTCAAACCGCTCAAACCACACCGCAGATGCAGCCAGCACCTGCGGCCGCGCCTAAAACTTCAGGGTTAGGAATAGCATCGCTTGTGTTAGGCATCGTGGCCATCATCGGGTCTTGGGTGCCAATCTTAAACAACTTCTCTGCAATTCTTGCATTCATCGGTTTGGTGCTAGGCATAATAGGCATAGTTACAATCTCGAAATCTAAGGGAGCCAAAAGTGGTAAGGGTGTGGCTGTGGCTGGCACTGTAATAAGCATCGTTGCCATCGTAGTTGTGTTGGCTACGCAATCACTCTATGGAAAAGCCATAGATTCGGCAAGTGAGTCTTGGGATAAAAGCACAAGCAAAGCCACTGGTGGCGCAACCGAAGAACTTTTGCAAAACGATGTCTCAGTCGATTTCGGCGCATACACAGTGGAAGATAAAACATATTACAAAACTGGAAAATTAACTGTAACGATAACCAACAAAACATCTGAAGCGAAATCTTTCAACGTGCAACTAGAAGCACTAGATTCCAGCGGAAACAGAATTGAAGATGGATATGCATACGCCAGCAAATTGCAAGGTGGTCAATCGACCACTCAAGAAATTTTCCACGCGATGAGTGACGAAAAAGTGGCTCAGTTTCAAAATGCCACGTTTAAGGTTGTGAGCGTGAGCGAATACTAAGATGTCAAAGGTAAAAGCTGGGTTTGATATATACTTGTGAGTGGCCAAGACAAAACATATAAAAAGGAGACATCCGAGGTGGCACTCACCAGTGAATTGCTCAACGAGATTGTTCAAACTTCATCGCTCGACAATTTTTTCGCCACAAACCACGTGCATAAATATAGTTTGTGCGATTATCTGGCAATCTTGATAGAAGAAAAGAATTTAAAGCAACCCGCCGTGATAAAGGCGGCGGGTTTGAACCCGACGTATGGATACGAAATATTTACAGGTCGAAAAAAATCTCCTTCGCGAGACATAATCTTAAAACTCGCACTAACCATTAAATGCAACTTAGATGACACGAACAGACTGTTGAAAATCTCAAACAACACCACGCTTTATTCAAAGTGCAAACGCGATGTGATATTGATATATGCAATAGTTCACGGCATGTCAATTCTTGAAACCAATGAAGAGTTGTTTCGTTTCGAAGAACCACTTTTAGGTGCTGCGAAATAGAGCTAAACAGGGCAAAGTAGGGCGAATTTATGGTTGGTGAGCACTCGCATATTAAAGACAAGGAAAGCAAAGATGCAAACGATTGCAGCGAGCGCAAAAACTTCGATCAAAAGGAAATCGACGAATGGATTGCATCGTTTGAAAAAGATGAACAGTTCACGGTCGAAAAAACTTACAAAGATCGTGCGGGTGAAAAAACACAAAGGGTTGCGTCTCGCGATGCAAGCGGGCAATACGCAGGCCCCTATATCAGGAAAGAGTTCTCTAAAGAGTTAGGTAAGGGCAACATATATAAGCGTCTTTGGGAAGCGCAAAGGGGTGGCGTGTGCATTCAGGGCATATCGCGCATTTTGGATTACTATGAATACGCAGACATTATGGTGTGTGTTTTGGAATATGCGCAGGGCGAAACGCTGGAAGAGTATGTTTTACAAAACTCTTTAAGCTTGAGCGACATAGAAGATATATTTGCGCAGATATGCAACACGTTAGCTTCTTTGCACAACACGTTTGACGAGCCGCTGTTGCACAGAGACATAAAGCCCACCAACATAATTGTCTCCCCGAATAAAGTGACCATCATAGATTTCGGCATCGCTCGTTTTCACAGACCAGAAAACACACCCGACACCACCCATCTTGGAACTCCCACTTTTGCTCCGCCAGAACAATATGGCTTTGGGCAAACATGCATAGAAAGCGACATCTATGCTTTGGGCATGGTGCTATATTTCATGCTCACGAAAAACATAGCGCAGTGTGCCTTGCGCGAAAGCAGCGAATTTGAACGCGAATGTCCTGAGTGTTTCAAAGGTGTTTTGCTGCGTGCAACAGCGTTTGACCCTGCGAAGAGATATCACACCTCATCTGAATTCTTGGAAGCGTTCAGAAAGTCTATACGCTCGCAAAAGAATTGTGCGTCAAAAATTCGTGCGTCGAAAAATCATGCTTCAAAAATTTGCGCACCGAAAACCAACACGTCAAAAAATTACACGCCGAAAAATGAGAGCAACGATAAGACTTCGGCGAAGCGTGCTGCGCTTTCTGCAAAGTTCACGGAACTTAAACATTCTCATTCAAAAGCATGGAACACAATCATCTTAGTTTTTTGGGCTTGGCTTATTGCTTGTTCTGTGGTTATGGTGTTTTTTCCCGACGAGCCGCATGCTAATTCGACGCTTGCAAGCCGTGCATTGGAGTGTTTTGGGTGTGCAGATTTATTTATCAGCACATTGGCATTTTTGTTGTTTGAAAAAAGCAACTTGAGGGAAAAACACACGTGGGCGCATTCTCTCACGCTGGCAAGGCAACTTGTTATCTGTGGCATAGCGTTGTTGTTTGTGTCTTTTTTCGCATGGCTATCTGGCGTGGTTTGAGGCGCGTCTGATTGGCGCAAACCTTCGTGATTTCTTACATTTTATTGCGGAATTTCTTACTTTTTTTATAATTTTTCTAATTTTTTCTGTTTTGTTCCAAAAAATTGAATATTAAGGCTAAAATATGCAGAAAAATTATATGTTTTTCCATTTTTTCACACAAAAATGAAAGAAATGTATTATATTAACGCTCGCAATTACAAAACGCTTGATTTCGGGACGCGAAACAGCAAGGCAAACAACAAGAAAAACAGCAATTTGAATAATAGCTTATGCAGAAAAATGCAACCTAAATAAATCTAGTCGACACAAACATTGAACGCACGAAAAAATATGGAGAACAAAAGAGGAAAACAGAGGAAGGAAAAAATGACGCAAACAAACATCAACGAATGCGAAGCACAAGGCAGCGTAAATTTGAAAGGCAGAAGTCTTTTGCGATTGCTTGATTTGGTGCCAAGCGAATTTTTTGAAATCTTGAACACGGCAATCGATCAAAAAAAACAAATTCAAAATGGCATCTTGCATCGCCCTCTTGAAAACGCAGCCATCGCAATCATCTTGGAAAAGCCCAGTTTACGCACGCGCACCAGCTTTGAAGTGGGTGTGGTGCAATTGGGCGGACACCCCATCGTGATGGCAGATGGCAATTCAGCGTTTAGCCGCGGTGAGTCTGTTCGCGACACGGTGTGTGTGCTAGAGCGCTATGTGAAATGCATCGTTATGCGCACTTTTGAACAATCGCGCCTACAAGAAGTTGCCAAGTGCGCAAAAATTCCTGTGATAAACGCGCTCACCGACGCTTTTCACCCTTGCCAAGGCTTGGCAGACGCTCTGACCATGTTTGAACACAAAGGCCACTTGCAAGGCTTAACTCTTGCTTTTGTGGGCGATGGTTCAAACAACATGGCAAACACGTATTGCGAACTTGCGGCAATGACTGGCATGCATTTGCGCGTAGCCACTCCCGCAACGCACACTCCAAACACAGATGTATTGGATGCTTGTCGCGTTATTGCCAAACAAACAGGCTCAACTTTTAAGTTTTCAGAAGCTGCAGAAGATGCTGTGGCAGGCGCAGACGTTGTGATCACAGACACGTGGACCAGCATGGGCGCAAACGACCAAGACGAACTTTCTGGCATATTTGAGCCGTATCAGGTGAACGAGCGCCTTATGCGACACGCCGCGCACGATGCAATATTTATGCATTGTTTGCCTGCTCACAGGGGCTGTGAGGTGACAAACGAGGTGATAGATAGCCCTGCGTCTGTGGTATACGACGAAGCGGAAAACCGCTTGCATGTGCAGCGTGCGCTTATGAGCATGGTGGTGGGCGGATAGGCAAAAAAATCCAGCGACTTGTTTGAAAAAATACGCTGGAGAATTATTGGTTAGAACACCAAACTAACGCGCCAATTCAGAGAACAAATTTCACAAGTAAAAACTCAACCGAAAGGATAAAGAAAAATGACTACGAATAAAGAAAAATGTGTGCTTGCATATTCTGGCGGCCTCGACACCAGTTGTTGTGTGAAGTGGCTGATGGAAAACAAAGATGTAGACGTGATTTGCGTTGTGGGTGACGTGGGGCAAGAAAAAGAAGACCTGAATTACGTGTGCGAAAAGGCGCTTTCTGTGGGTGCTATTGCTGCAGAAGCTGTGGATATGCAAGAAGAATTTGTGAATGAATATATCAGCTGTGCGCTTGCTGCAAATTGCATGTATGAAAACAAATATCCCATGGTGTCTGCGTTAAGCCGCCCTGTTATCGCAAAACATTTGGTGGATTTATGTCACAAATATGGTGCTAAATATGTGGCGCACGGTTGCACTGGTAAAGGCAATGACCAAGTGCGTTTTGAAGTGGCTGTGCAAAGCCTAGACCCAACGCTTGAAATTCTGGCTCCCGTGCGCGAGTGGAACTTGCTCACGCGTCCACAAGAGATGCAATGGGCAAGCGAGCATGGCGTGCCTGTGCCCACCACGAAATCATCGCCATATTCCATAGACGACAATTTGTGGGGTCGCGCCATTGAGTGCGGTGTTTTGGAAGACCCATGGTGCGAGCCGCCTGCCGACATCTTCACTCTCACAGCAGACCCGAGTGATGCGCCAGATGCGCCTGAATATGCAGAGATTGAGTTTAGCGAGGGCATTCCCTGTGCGCTGAATGGAAAGAAACAAAGCTTTCACAACGTGATTTTGCAGATGAACGAAATTGCTGGCAAACATGGCTATGGCAGAGTTGACATGGTGGAAAACAGGCTTGTGGGCGTGAAATCGCGCGAGGTTTATGAGGTGCCAGGTGCGCTTGCTCTCGTGCGTGCACATCAAGCACTCGAAGAGATATGCCTTGAGCGTGATCTTTTGCATGAAAAGCCTGAGCTAGAGCAAAAGTGGGCAAACTTGGTCTATAACGGTTTTTGGTTCAGCCCGCTCAAACAAGCAATAGATGCGTTTTGCGCCAGCACACAAAAATGTTTGAGCGGCACCGTGCGCTTGAAATTTTTCAAGGGTTGTTGCACTGTGGTGGGCAAAAAATCGCCGTATTCATTGTATGACGAAGGGCTGGCCACATATGATTCAGGCGACACATTTAACCGCGAAGCATCTGCTGGGTTCATCGCCTTACATGGGCTTTCTGTTCGCAACTGGGCACACCACCGCGCAGCAGTGGGCAAAAAGGGCGTGATTTAGACGTCGAAAAAAGCGCGATCGAGGCGCGATTTAGAATGCGCGCTCAATCGTTACGGTGTGATTGCGACGTAATCTAGGAAGCGCGCACAATTGTTGTGATGCAATTTAGAACGCGCTCTATCGCCCTTAGTAACACTGCGAGTCGCTGAAGAACACGGAAGCTGCTTTTTTATAGAAACTATTTGAGCTGAAGTGCACCAACGTGGTGGGAATTTCTCCGCGCCGCACAATAACGCGGCGCACAGGCGAATCCAGCGGCAGTTTGTTTCCGTCGGCAAAAAGAGCTATGTTTTGTCGCAGTTCATCGTTGGAAACGTTTACTTCCACTTCGTCTTGTTCGCCTGTAACTAAAGCCCTGGAAACAAGCGTGTGCGGGTTTAGTGGCACGACCACAAGCCCGCGATGACTTGGAGCCACAAGAGGGCCGCCCGCGGAAAGCGAATAGGCGGTGGAACCCGTGGAACTTGCAATCACCACGCCATCGCCGCGCATCGTGGCAAATTTTTCGCCTGAAATGTTCAGCCCGAAATCCACGATGGATCCCGTTTCGTTGCGTTGAACAGCAATTTCGTTTAGAGCGAAATAGACGCGTTGGTTCTTTGTTTTCGCGGATTCGCCGTGATGGGTGCGTTTAGTTGTGCCCAAAACGTCTAGGCATTCATGGCAGGCATAGTTGCCGCCACAATCGCAGCAATCATCGTCGCATATCACATCGATGCGCAGATTTGCACGCCTGTCATATTTCATCTCGCCTGCCAGCGCCAACTTTACGGCGTCCACAACACTGCCGCTAAATTCTTCTGCCAAAAACCCAAGGTGACCAAAGTTTAGCCCCAAGATGGGCGTGCCTTCGTCTGCCACCATGCGTGCGGTGCGCAATATGGTGCCATCTCCGCCCAGCACCACGGCCAGTGTGAAAGGCGTGGCAAAGCGAGGGTCGTCTCGCACGGGTGCGGGCATGCCTAAACCAGCGGCAGGACCATATGAGGGCAAGTCATCGGAGATGAATTCCACATAGTCTATCGATTGCTCTTCAAGATAAGATGAAAGTTTGCGTGACATTTCTCTGGCTTGTGCGCTGTCGGAATTGACAACAACAAGAATGCGAGTCATATGTCTTGCTCCTTTTATTTGCTCGGTATTCGTTGCGCTTTTTCGCTTTTGCTGGGCTTTTCGCGTTTTTTGGGCTTCTTCGCGTTTGTTTGAAAGTTGTGTTTTCTTAATTATAGTCCAACTTCCCAGCTGATGTGTGCCCACTGTGTTTTTCTCGGGTGCTTTAGTTGCCAATATGTTGCGGTGCTGTTTGCGCAGGCAGTGTTTTTTTGCGATTGCTCAGTGTTCACGTCTGAAAAAATCGCTTTGCCTTTGTCGGCTTCTTTATCTTTGTCAGCGTCTTTGCCTTCATTGGCGTCTTTATCTTTGTCGGTGCCTTTGCCTTCATCGGCATTTTTATTTGCGACTTTACCTTCGGCGACTTCTTTACTTCCGTCAGCACCTGCAACAGCCCCTTCTTCTTTTTCACATTCACTAAATTTATGTTCGCATAGATTTTCGCTTACCCAGACTTTAAATCTTGCATCCAGCGCCGCATGTTCACTCTCAGGCAATTTGCGCTTTATGTCTTCCAACATTCTGTTTAGCGATTCTTCAGCTTCAGCGCGAGTTTCATATGTGTCGTGGCGCGAGTTATTTAGATATGCCACGCTTGGGTGAAGCCCCATGCCCGCCAAAATGTTGAATGCATACAAAAAATCGCGTCCTAATTGCGCCTGCAAGCCCAGATCTTCCAAAATCTGTTCGTCTAAGCGCGGAGATGCGCCAGTGGAAAGCGTTATGCAACATTTGCGTTTTGCCACACAAGTTAATCGCTCAAGGGAATTTTGCAAGTTTGCCGTTGCTATGCTTCTGCTTGCAAACGCGACGTCTGCCATGTTTTCACTGATCCCTGCGTTTTGCCAATCTGTCCACGCGTCATCCCAGCTTATTTGAATGGTGGAAATAAGGTGCGAAACACCGTGTTCTTTTGCTGTGGCTTCAAGGCTGTTTAACATGCCGCGACTAAAATCGGCAGCTATCACCTTGTGTCCTTCCATTGCCAAAGGAATAGCCAGTGCACCGTTGCCGCACCCCATGTCAAACACAACATCGCCTGACTTTAAGTTTGAGTGTTCCAAGAAATCTTTCACATATGTGCTGGGTGTGTTTTTGTGCCCGAATGTTTTCGATCTTTCGTCCCAATAGGCACTGGAATCTGCCGCCTTTCTGTTTTTTTGCAGTTGCATCCATTCTTGATTCCAGTCGGTGGTGGTGAGCAAGGGCGTAAATGTGTTTTTCTCTTTCATTTGTTTCCTTTGTCTATATTTTATATGCTGGTTTTTGCGGGCACATTGCACAACGTTCCGTTTTATTATATTTTGTTTTATTATAAATTTATGCGTTGCAAATTAAAAACTAAACATGAGGAAACGAGGCTTTGATGCAGGTGGATCTTCTATATTACACGGCTAACCCCGAGCTGGCCATCGCCACGGCAGCGCGTTTGTGTTACGCAAACGTTGGAGCTGGCGAACTTATGGAAACGTTGAGCGAAAGTGCTGCTCATGGCGTGTTGCGCACAATCATGAAATCTGGTCATCTGTCTGCGCTAGAGCACGCTTCATACACTTTTGCCATCGAAGGCGTTTCGCGTGCGCTTACACATCAGTTGGTGCGCCACAGAATTGCAAGTTTTAACCAACAAAGTCAGCGTTATGTGAAATTTGCAGATGATTTGAATGTGGTTGTGCCAGCTTCCATAAGTGAGTGCGAAAGTGCTAAGGCGGCGTTTGATGAATGCATAAGCGCGTGCAAGCAAGCTTACACTAAATTGTTGGATTTGGGTGTGCCCGCCGAAGACGCACGCTATGTTTTGCCTAATGCAGCGCAAAGCAAGATAGTTGTTAGCATGAATGTGCGCGAACTTTTGCACTTCTTCAGCTTGCGTTGCTGTAATCGCGCACAGTGGGAAATTCGCGAGCTCGCACATAAGATGCTAGAGCTCACGCGCCCCACGGCTCCATATATTTTTATGGATGCGGGGGCTGGTTGTGTGAGAGGCGCGTGCCCAGAGGCGAATATGAGTTGCGGCAAACCTTATGCGCATGTGGAAAGGGAATAGCGTATGGGCGAAAAATCTAAGAGCAATTTGCATCGCGCGTTCGCTGAAGACGGAGCCTTGAAAACGCATGTTGGAGGCCAAGCTCTCATCGAAGGCGTGATGATGCGCGGCAAATATAATTGGGCTGCCGCCATTCGCACGCCTGAGGGGGGTGTATACACCGAAGAACACGAATTGGCTTCAGGCAAAAAGAAAAACAAGTGGATGACGTTGCCGCTTATTCGCGGCTGTGTGGCTTTGGTGGAAAGCTTGGGGCTTGGTTTTAAGGCACTAGATGTGGCAACGCAACACGCTTTCGACAAATATGACATGAGTTATGACGCATATGTGCGTGCTGGCATAGACCCTAGCACTGCCACAGATCTGCAACGCGCAAAAGCGGCAGGTTGCAAGATTATAGAGCTTGAGCCAGACGAACTTCCGAAACGCGACAAAAACCAACCAGATGCCGACGCACAGGCAAACAACGCACGGGCAAACGACACACAGAAAAACAACACACAGGCAAGCGACACCCAAGCAAGCGAACCCCAAAATTCGCTTACTGGTGGTTTGATGACGGTGTCTATGATTTTAGGCATCTTGTTAGGCATAGCGTTGTTCATCGTGGCACCTGCTGCCTTAACGAACTGGATTGTGGGCGAATATGACACAAAAACTGTTTTGTGGAACGTGGTGGATGGCGTTGTGCGCGTGATTATCTTTGTGTTCTATCTTTGGCTGATTGGTCGCATGAAAGACATAAAGCGCATGTTTTCATATCACGGGGCCGAGCACAAAACAATTCATTGCTATGAACATGGCCTCGAACTTACGCCTGAAAACGCTGCGCAATTTCCGCGATTGCACATAAGGTGTGGCACAGCTTTTTTGATTATGGTCATGATTTTAGCCATTTTGGTTTACACGATTATCCCTGTAAACGCGCTGATAGCGGCGTGGGGTGTGGCAGATGGCGCTCCAAAACTGATTTTGGTTATTGCCATTCGCATCTTGTTTATGCCGCTGATAGCAGGGCTTGCATATGAAATCAATGTAAAATGGGCGGGTCAGCATCCAGACAACCCATTAGTGCGTATAATTTTGTGGCCAGGGCTTCAGATGCAATATCTCACGACAAACGAGCCAGATGCTTCTATGCTAGAATGCGCGATTGAAAGCATGAAGATTGTGCTTCAACGCGAAGATGCGCAGATTGAAGCGCAAACAAAAGCGAAAACTGAGACGCAAATAGAAGCGCAAATTAAGCCACAACTAAATCGTGAAAAACCAACGCTTGCGCCAAGCAAGGCTTAAACGAGGCGAAAATATAGAGGTCGTTCAATCCAAGGGGCAAACATTGAAATTAGTAGTAACAGAAAAAAACGATGCAGCAGAAAAAATAGCCAATCTGTTGAGCACCCAGAAACCTAAAAAAGACAAAGTTTATTCCACGCCCATATATAGGTTCAAGGTCAACAAGGAAGAATGGGTGACCATAGGTCTGCGCGGCCATATCTTAGAGCCCGATTTCACGCCGAAGCTTGTCTATAAAAAGCGAAGTGGCTGGCAAGGCGTTAGTGCAGACGGTGAAGTTTTTCCAGCAGATGTGCCCGACTCTCTTCCGCGCCCGCCCTGGGATCGTAAAAGAAAGCCTTACATTGAAGATGGCATCGACTTGAAATCTTGGAAAATGGAAGCCTTGCCCTATTTAACTTATGCGCCTGTGGAAAAACTGCCTAAGGAAAAAGACATCATCCGCAGTTTGAAGAACTTGGCGAAAAAGGCAGACAGCATAGTGATAGCCACAGACTTTGATCGCGAAGGAGAGCTCATAGGTGCCGATGCGCTGAGTTGTTGTCGCGATGTGAACGCAGATGCGCCAGTTTCGCGTGCGCGTTATTCCGCTTTCACGAAAGCAGAGATAGAAAACGCATTTGAAAACTTGGTGGAAATGGACATGAACTTGGCGGCGGCAGGAGGAAGCCGTCAAGATATCGACCTTATATGGGGCGCCACGCTCACGCGATTTTTGACTATCGTGCGCTTTGCAGGATATGGCAACGTGAGGAGTGCGGGGCGTGTGCAAACTCCCACACTCGCTTTGGTTGTGCAAAAAGAACGTGAGCGCCAAGCGTTTGTGCCGCAGGATTTTTGGGTGATCACGGGCGCATTTGGCGAAGAGCCAAACGACTTTAGGGCAGGACACGCAACAGCAAAGTTTAAGACAGAAGCTGAAGCAAACGCTGCCATGTCAAACGTGGAAGGTGCTGTGAGCGCGCGCGTGGAAGCGATAGAGAAAAAGACGCGCACGCAGCGCCCGCCCGTGCCTTTCAACACAACATCGCTCATGGCTGCGGCATCTTCAGAGGGGCTCACCCCCGCCCGCACAATGCGTTTGGCGGAAAGTTTGTATATGGACGGATATATCTCATATCCACGCGTAGACAACACCGTATATCCCGCGTCGCTTGATTTGGCGGAAGTGGTGCGCACAATTTCAGCCAACCCAGCATACACAGAATATTGCAACTATTTGTTGGCTTTGGGCAGACTCACGCCTACTCGCGGCAACAAAGAAACCACCGATCACCCGCCAATCTATCCGACTGCTGCCGCCACACCAGACAAGTTAGATGCTGCGTCTTATAAGTTATACAACCTGATAGCGCGCAGGTTTTTGGCAACTCTTTCTGCTCCTGCCAAGGTGGAAGGCACAAAAGTAAATTTGAGCGTGGCAGGCCTGAGAGCCGCGCACCCAGAAACGTTCGTTGCACGAGGCGATGTGTTGGTAAGCCCTGGATATCGCGCTATATATCCTTATGGTCAAAAGAAAGACGAGCAACTGCCCGCGCTAAATGAGGGCGAGACTATAGCTTTTGGTGGTGCGGAATGTGAAAAGAAACAAACACAGCCTCCCGCGCGTTATACGCAAGGAAAGCTGATCCAAGAAATGGAGAAGCGAGGTCTTGGCACAAAAAGCACACGTCATAGCATAATCGAGCGTTTGTTCACCGTTAAATATTTGCTTAACAACCCGATAGAGCCAAGCCAGTTGGGCATGGCTGTGATAGATGCGCTAGATAAGTTTGCGCCTCACATCACTCACGCAGAGATGACATCACAGCTAGAAGAAGGCATGACATCTATCGCAGATGGCGAAAACACACGCCAGGCGGTTGTGTTGGATTCGCGAAACTTGTTGGCGGCTGAACTTGAGCACTTGATGCCGAACTCTGAGGAGATATCGGAAGCACTAAGTGATGCTGTGGCGGCAGATGCATATGTGGGCACATGCCCTGAGTGCGGAAAAGACTTGCAGATTCGTTATTCCAACAAAACAAGGTCGAGCTTCATCGGGTGTGCGGGTTGGCCAGATTGCGAAGTGACTTATCCTTTGCCGAAAGGCAAGATAGAGGTGCACAACGAATTGTGCCCCGTGTGTGGCATGCCGCAGGTAAAGGTTACAGCGTTTCGATCGAAGCCGCGCATAGATTGCATAGACCCAGCGTGTCCCACAAATGTGGAAGAAGATGTTGTGGTGGGGAAATGTCATGTGTGTGCCAAAGCGGGGCGTGATTTCAATTTGGTGGCGCACAAAAACCCGCGCACGCTGAAGCGCTTTATTCGCTGTGAAAATTACGATGAATGCAACACGGGTTATCCACTGCCTCCAACAGGCAAAATATCTGCTACAGATGAGAGGTGTGAGTCGTGCGGTGCGCCTTTAGTTGTTGTGACCACGCAGCGC
>CAVEFW010000027.1:1888-5022 GCA_963615035.1 Phocaeicola dorei | reverse complement strand
CCTATATATTTGGCGCATCGTTTATCTGAGCGATTAACAAAAGTTAGAAAAGATGGCACGCTTGAATATTTGCGCCCCGATGGTAAAACACAGGTGAGCGTGCGATATGTTGACGACAAACCAGTCCAAGTCGAAAAAATCGTTATTTCCACTCAGCACTCAGAAGAAATAAAAGAAAACAACATTCGCAAAGACATTATTGAACACGTCATAAACCCAACATTTGAAAACGAGAACATCCCTGTTTCAAAAGATGTTGAAATTTATGTGAACCCTACAGGACGCTTTGTTGTTGGCGGGCCTATGGGCGATGCGGGCCTTACTGGCAGAAAGATAATCGTTGACACATATGGTGGCATGGGAAGACATGGTGGTGGTGCGTTCAGCGGAAAAGATTGCACAAAGGTCGACCGTTCGGGTGCCTATGCAGCGCGTTGGGTTGCCAAAAACGTTGTGGCAGCACAGCTGGCTGATAAATGTGAGGTTCAACTTGCTTATGCCATAGGTGTTGCACATCCTATAAGTATCATGGTGAACACATTTGGAACCAATAAGGTTGAAAATGCGCTTATAGAACAAGCAATAAATGATGTATTTGATCTTAGGCCTGGTGGAATTATTCGAGATCTCGATCTTCTGCGTCCAATATACAAAAAAACTGCTGCTTATGGTCACTTTGGGCGTGAGTTGCCTGAATTTAGCTGGGAGAAAACATCTAAAGTAAAAGAATTGCAACGTGCAGTGGAAATGTAAAAACACATGTTTTCGCGACTTGATATCAAGGTTATTTCATTGCTTAGGCGCACTTGCAAAAACTCAGAGCACACTGTTGATTAGTTTTTAATTATGAAACTTTTATCTGTTGTTTTAGATATACAAACACAAGCACTCAATGCTCCTTATACATATTTGACTGAGTCGCTGCACGCAAACCACGAAAGCGATGCGAAGGTCAACAAAAATAATAGCATCGAAAAAAACGATCCAAGCCCTTTGTTTGATGTTCCAAATTGCAACACGCCTTCAGAAATAAACATTAAATTTGATGCTTCCTTTGAACCAGAAATTGGCGCGTGTGTATTAGTGCCCTTGCGAAAAAAGCACGTTATAGGGTTTATTGTAGATATACGTGAATATAACGAAACTTCTGGCGCGTGCCTTGACGAACACATTGATATTTCAAAGCTAAGGTGCATAGATGCCGTGTTGAGCAAACCTTACTTCAATAAAAAAAACGTTGAATGTGCTTTTTGGCTTTCAAAAAAATATCTAGCGCCGCTATCTTTGTGTGTTCGTCTATTTTTGCCTCCTGCGTGTGTGCCTAAATGTTTACACGTAAATAACACTTGGATAGTTGAAAAACCTGCTGTAGGCGAGGTGAGCGAGAAATGGGTCAGCATAGGCTGCGCTGCCGCAAACTTTGATGAAAACGCTGCCAACCCTAAACAAATTGCAATCATGGATGCTATAAAGAGGGGTGCAGTTTTAGCGCGTGAACTTAAATGGGAATTTGGTTCAGTGTCTAGTGTTTTAAAAACTATGCAGAAAAAAGGCTATGTTGAAATTGAAGAGCGGCGCAGACTTCGCGGACTCTTAAATAATAATGACACAGAAAAAAACGGCGGTCAAGAAGGTCAAGAAAGTCAAGACAGTCAAGACAACCAAGACAGCCAAGATAACCAAGGCAGCCAAGGCAGCCAAAAAAATGCTTTTTCGCAAAAAGTTGACAGTTTCAATTTAACGCATGATCAAGCCTGCGCACTAGATAAAATCAATGAAGCAATTCGCGCACATAATGGAAGTGTTGTTTTGCTTGATGGGGTTACAGGCTCTGGCAAGACGGAAGTATATTTACGCGCTATTCAAAACATAGTGGCTGATGGTAAAAACGCCATAGTGCTTGTGCCAGAAATATCTCTCACCCCACAAACTGTTGCTCGATTTCGTGCAAGATTTGGAAATGCGGTTGCAGTCATTCATTCACGCATGAGCCAAGGTGAGCGATATGATCAGTGGGATTTTATAAAATCAGGTCAGGCACGCGTGGTTGTGGGTGCAAGAAGTGCGCTTTTTTCTCCGCTTGAAAACGTGGGCTTAATTGTGATAGACGAAGAACATGAAAGCACATATAAACAAGAAAGCGCACCTAGGTATACATCGCGCGATGTGGCTGTGTATATGATGAAACAAACGGGCGGCACAGTTTTGCTGGGCTCTGCAACACCTAGCATATCAACGCTTGAAAACGCGAGAAATAACAAAAAATGGGCAAGCGTGCAAATGCCAAATCGTGCGAATAAAAAACCGCTGCCACCGATAAAAATCGTGGATATGGCAAAAGAATTCAAGTCGGGTTCTCGTTCTATGTTTTCACGTGAGCTAATAGATCAAATGCACACCGAGCTAAATTTGAGGCATAAAGTTGTGCTTTTGTTAAACCAACGTGGGTTTGCAAAGTTTTTGCTCTGTCGTGATTGTGGGTTTGTGCCAGAATGCCCCAACTGTTCAACTAGCCTTACATATCACGAATATGGCAATAAGTTGGTGTGTCATCACTGCGACTATCACATAAAAGCACCAGCCGTTTGCCCTAAGTGTAAAAGCCCATATCTAAAACGCTTTGGTGCTGGCACACAGCGTGTTGAGCTGGAGCTAGCGTCGCTCATTCAATCATTTGATGGCCCGTCTAACTCTAGCAAAATAATTCGCATGGATGCAGATACAACGAAAAAACGCGGTGCGCATCAACTATTGCTCGAAGAATTTGCGAACACGCCCCGTGCTATTTTGCTTGGCACTCAAATGATTGCAAAAGGCCTCGACTTCAAAGACGTGGTTTTAGTTGGAGTTATCAATGCAGACACACAGTTGCACTTGCCTGACTTTAGGGCAAATGAAAGAACGTTTAGTTTAATTCAGCAAGTTGCGGGTCGAGCTGGGCGAGCAGACTTAGAAGGCAAGGTTATTGTGCAAACATATGAAGCAAATAATGCGGCAATTTGTGCTGCTGCAAACTATGACAGAAGTGCTTTTTTAGACTCAGAGCTGATAAAGCGAAAAACCCTAAATTACCCGCCATATGTTCGTTTGGCAAATGTTTTAGTTTGGGGAAAAAACGAAAAATTGGTGGAGTG
>CAVEFW010000027.1:0-1878 GCA_963615035.1 Phocaeicola dorei | reverse complement strand
ACACTTACAGATGGCACATCTTGATTCGTGCATCTTACGATGTTGATATAAGCGAAATTCTATACCCTTATTTTTCTGCTCGAAAAATTGATAGGCGTGTAAGCATGGCTGTGGATATAGATCCAGAAAATTTGTTTTGATTCTGTGTTGCACTTTGCTTTGATTGTTAATATAATATTAGATTAACGCATTTTACAAGCTTCATCATAAAGAATGTCTTAGAAATGAAAGGTATTCACGTGGTTAAATCTACATCAAAGAAAAGTAACACAGCCGAAGATTCCAAGGATTCAGAAATTCAAACTAAAGAGTCTGGCAAAAATTCCAAAACTGCCAAAACAGCCAAAGCAGCAAAAACATCCAAAACAACAAAAGCAACAAAGAAAAGCACGGAAAAATCTGCAAAAGCAACTAAAACTAAGTCGACTAAAACAAAATCAACTAAAACTAGCGCACGATCGAAAAAAACAACTACGAGCACACAAAGCACACAAACCAAGAAAGCTGCGCCTTCTAAAACTAAGAAAAGCACAAAAGCAGAAACTAAAACAGATAAAACAGACAAGAAAGTTGCTGCGTCGAAGAAAAAAAGCGCAAGCAAGAAAGATGAGCCGAGCACGAAAGAAAAATTACCAAACACTACTCTTCTTGATGTGATAAAAGACGATGCTACAGATGAAGATTTAGAGATGGTGGAGCGTGAGCAAGACGAAGAGGGCACATTAGGCAAAGATGAAACAGACGAGGAATTGCTTGAGGGCATTCCTGCCGCTGAGCTTAAAGCCACAACAGAGCTAAAGCTTCCAAAGGTTAACTCGAAACGTGCGCGCAACACAAGCAGACGCCGCCCGCAGGTAGACACAAATGTGACTATGCTTACAGGAGACCCTGTGCGCATGTATCTAAAAGAGATCGGCAGAGTGCCTCTGCTCACAGCGGCAGAAGAGATAGATCTTGCCATGAAGATAGAAACTGGTCTTGCGGCATCAGAGCAGCTAGATAAACTCTATGAGCAAGAGCGAGAGTTGAACGAACGCGAGAAAAACGAAGGTTCAACAGCTAAAATTCGCAGCGAAAAGCGCAAACTGAGGCGCGAAAAGCATCGCGTTGGCAGAATAGAGCAAGTGGGCTTTGATGCAAAGCAAACATTGATTGAAGCGAATTTGCGCTTGGTTGTGTCTATCGCAAAACGATATGTCGGTCGCGGCATGTTGTTTTTAGACTTGATTCAAGAGGGAAATTTAGGCCTTATTCGTGCTGTAGAAAAATTTGACTATAAAAAGGGCTTTAAGTTTTCAACGTATGCCACATGGTGGATTCGTCAAGCAATCACGCGTGCTATCGCAGATCAGGCGCGCACAATTCGCATTCCAGTGCATATGGTTGAAACTATAAATAAAGTTATTCGCACGCAACGCACGCTTTTGCAAGAGCTCGGGCGCGAGCCTAGCCCTGAAGAAATTGGCGAGCGCATGGGCATGACTGCCGAGCGCATTCGTGAAATTCAAAAAATAAGTCAAGAACCTGTATCGCTTGAAACTCCAATAGGAGAAGAGGAAGATTCGCAACTTGGCGATTTTATCGAAGACCACGAGGCTGTGGTGCCACCTGATGCTGCAAGTTTTAGGATGTTGCAAGAACAGTTGCGCAAAGTGCTAGATGGGCTGGCAGAACGCGAGCGAAAAGTGATAACGCTTCGTTTTGGTCTAGAGGATGGGCATCCTTGCACGCTAGAAGAGGTTGGCAGGGAATTTGGCGTTACGCGTGAGCGCATAAGACAGATTGAAAGCAAAACTTTGTCAAAACTGCGCCACCCCAGCAGGTCTTCAAAGTTGAAGTATTACTTGGATAATTAAGAATTGAGAGAAAGAGAATATA
>CAVEFW010000026.1:0-11671 GCA_963615035.1 Phocaeicola dorei | reverse complement strand
AAAATCGCTCGAATGAGCGATTTTACTAAATAGGCGCGAAGCAGTGGAGCGCATGAGTGCGGAAGTCCAGTGAACTTCCGCACGAACAGCGAAACGTCGCAGCAAGCCTACCCTGCTAGTCTTTAGTCACCGCCAAAAGAAACAAATTCACTTCAAATTATATTCAAACTGGGAGATGATATTCATTGCAAAACATATCCCACATTCCTCACACACTCGCCCAATCGCTTAGCCCAATAACAATAATATGCGGTCATTATGGAGTGGGCAAAACTAACTTTACGCTGAATTTAGCACTTGATATTGCGAAGAGCGCTGACGTGTGTGTGATAGACCTAGACATAGTGAACCCATATTTTCGCACAAGCGAATATTCCGACGCACTTAACGAACACCACATCAAAACTGTTACACCCGTGATGGCAAATTCCTCGCTTGACTCCCCTTCTCTTTCAGCACAAATAGATGGCGCGATAGCTTGGGCGCAGACAAACTCTGAAAGCACAAATTGCAGCGCTGCAAAAAAAGAAAACCCACCAAGAATAGCGATAATGGATGTGGGCGGAGACGATGTGGGAGCCAAGGCACTCGGGCGATATGCGCAGCACATAAAAAATGCGGGCGATTATTCGCTTATCTATGTAATAAACGCATATAGGAGTCAGACGCAATCTGTGCAAGAATCACTTGAAATAATGCGGGAAATTGAACACGCTTGCAATTTGCGCGTAAATGGCGTTGTGAATAATTCACACCTAAAAGGTGAAACAACTCTTGACACCGTTTTAGATGCAACAGATTTTGGCGTGGATTTTGCAAAGGCGGCAGGCGTGCCTCTTTTAGCGCAAACGTGTCCTGCACGTCTTTTCGGCGAATTGAGCGAAAAGTTGCAGACAAGCGCAAACAACGAACCACAACACAAAAACGACATCAATTTTTTCCCAAGTGAAATGCTTGTAAAAACTCCGTGGGAATAATCAATTTCCTATAAAAAAGTGATAAATTAAAAGCGTTATTTTTTAGCAAGACAAAATAGAGTAAAACAAAGAAAAACAAGGCTAAACCAAAAACGCGTTTATTGAATTAAGGCATAGTTTTTAGCAGGTCAAACGAGTGCTTTGCACAAGCTGCCACATAGCAAACCTGCAAAAAACCACCTTTTAACAGGTGTTTTATGAAATTTGGATTTCAATTAAAAGCGTCATGCAAAAGCTTTACGAAATATATATCAAAAAAGAAACGAAAAGAGGATGTATGGAAAAAATAAAAGTAGACGATGCCTTTTGCAAAGGCTGCGGGCTGTGTGTAGACACCTGCCCTGAACACATCATGCAACTGGACGCAAACATCATCACGTCAAAGGGATATCACCCAGCACGTTGCACAGATCAAGACGCTTGCACCTCTTGCACCTCATGCGCCACCATGTGCCCCGATGTGTCAATTACTGTAATGAAATGAATTACTGTTACGAAATAAATTGCCAATGTTATTTTGCGTCATAAACATATTCCACGTGTTAGACAGCGCAAATTTCGCATTGACATATTCACCAAAACACAGGCTATATTCAAAACAATTTCTAGTAAAGGGATAAAACATGCAACAAAAAGTTTTAATGAAAGGCAACGAGGCCTTGGCTGAAGCTGCCACGCGTGCGGGGTGCAGAGCGTTTTACGGATACCCAATCACGCCACAAACAGAGCTTGCCGCATATATGGCAAAAAAAATGCCGAAGATTGGTGGCACCTATTTGCAAGCAGAAAGCGAGATTGCCGCAATAAACATGGTATATGGCGCATCTGCCTGCGGTGCGCGCGTGATGACATCTTCTTCTTCTCCAGGCGTGAGCCTGAAAGCAGAAGGCATTTCATATCTGGCGGGTGCTGACTTGCCCGCTGTCATCATAAATGTGCAACGCGGAGGCCCAGGCCTAGGCTCCATCCAGCCATCGCAAAGCGATTACTGGATGGCCACACGTGCCATGGGTCATGGCGATTTTCGCTTAATCGTATATGCGCCATCTACGGTGCAAGAAATGGCAGACTATATCTATCACGCGTTCGACGTGGCAGACAAATATCGCGTGCCCGTGATGATTTTGGCAGATGGCATGTTGGGGCAGATGATGGAACCCGTGGTCATGCCGCCCGAACGCTCGCTTGACAGTTTGCCCAAAAAGCCTTGGGCGTGCACGGGGCATGCACACAAACGCGAGCACAACATAGCAAATTCGCTTTACTTGCAAGCTGAGGTGCTCGATGAGGTAAACCAGAAGCGCGAGCGTCGTTTCCGCGACATAGAAGCAAACGAACAACGCGCAGAAAGTTACCTTACAGAAGATGCAGACATTGTGCTTGTCGCTTTCGGTGCGAGTGCGCGCATCGCAAGGAGTGCGGTGATGGCCGCACGCGAACGTGGCATAAAGGCGGGTCTTGTGCGTCCTATCACCTTGTGGCCATTCCCCACAGATGAACTAGAAAAGTGCATGAGCACGGCAAAGCATTTCTTAAGTGTTGAGATGAACACGGGGCAAATGGTAGATGACGTGCGCTTGGCGAGCAACGGTCGCGTGAGCGTAAGTTTCTTCGGACATAGTGGCGGCGTTATCCCCACGCCTGCCGAAGTGCTCAATGAAATCGAGAAAATAAATGAACAGATAACGGGCGCACAGAGTGCCACGAATAAGGCAGGTGAATAATATGACACGCACATTATTTGAGAGACCAAAATCACTTTTGCCTGTGGTGACGAATTATTGCCCTGGGTGTGTGCACGGCATCGTGAATAGACTTGTGGCAGAAGTAATGGATGACCTAGATATTGAAGGGCGCACCATAGGCGTGGCACCTGTGGGGTGTTCGGTGATGGCTTACAACTTCTTTGGATGCGACATGATTGAAGCTGCGCATGGGCGTGCTCCCGCGGTGGCAACTGCAGCCAAGCGCACTCATCCTGAAAACATCGTGTTTTCCTATCAAGGAGACGGAGACTTAGCTTCCATCGGCATGGCGGAAACGGTGCACGCAGCCACACGTGGTGAGCACATCACCGTGATATTCATCAACAACGCAATCTATGGCATGACGGGAGGTCAGATGGCTCCCACGTCCCTTCCCAACCAAGTAACACAAACTTCCCCCTATGGGCGCGATGTGTCAAGCGCAGGATATCCTGTGCGCGTGTGCGAATTGCTCACCACGCTCGATGGCCCTGCATATATCGAGCGCGTATGTTGCGACACGCCGAAAAATGTGCGACGCGCAAAACGCGCCATAAAAAAAGCGTTCAAATATCAAGTGGATGGCATCGGCTATTCGTTTATCGAGGTGGTGTCTACTTGCCCCACCAACTGGGGCATGACACCGCAAGGCGCATTTGAATGGATGCGTGAGAACATGTTGCCCTATTACCCGCTGGGTGTGTATCGCGACGTGGTGGCAGACGGATATAAAAACGCGGCAGAAGCGGCGGCAGAGCGTGCGAAGAATTGCCCGATTGCCACACAGGACAACAAAGACAAAGATAATGCCACAAGCAAAAACGCGGGAGGTGAGAAATAATGAACACTCGTGAATTACGCATAGTGCTGGCAGGCTTTGGCGGACAAGGCGTGCTATTCGCTGGCAAGGTGATTGCAAGCGCAGGACTTATCGAAGATCGCGAACTTTCTTGGTTTCCCTCATATGGGCCTGAAATGCGCGGAGGCACTGCAAATTGCAGCGTTTCGCTCTCGGATAGCCCGATAGGGTCTCCCCTCGTGCTCAATCCAAATGTGCTCATCGCGCTCAATCAGCCCTCGTTTGACAAGTTCATAGATGATGTTGAAACGGGCGGCATTGTCATCGCGGATTCAGGGCTTGTGCCGAATATCAAAGAGCGCAAAGACGTGGATATATACACCATCGACGCGCAAAGGCTTGCAGAAGATGCAGACATGAAAGGGCTTGGAAACATCGTGCTTGTAGGCAAGCTGTTCAAAGAAACTGGATTTTGCAAGCGCGAAACGCTGGATGCGGCGATAGATCACGTGGTTCCTGCTCGCAAGGCAGCCATGGTTGAGTTAAACAAACGCGCGTTGCAAATAGGGATAGACAACTAACAACAAAAAGGATGTAAAAATGACAGAAGAAAAACTCATGCATGAAATCGGACAGAGAATTCAGGGGCTACGCGAAGCGTGCGATGTGTGCGTGGAAGACATGGCGGCAGAGTTAGATGTGAGTGCTGATGTATACAGAAAATGGGAAGAAACAGGCGAAGATGTGCCCATTTCAGCCATCTATCACATGGCGCACAAATTCGGTGTGGAATTCACCGAAATTTTGACGGGAAGTGCCGCAAAGTTAGACACCTATCAAATAGTGCGTCGTGGTGGCGGAAAAGACGTAGACAGATATCCAGGATATCGATTTCAAGATATGGCGTGGCGCTTTACAGGAAAAATCATGCAGCCGCTAATCGTTGTGCTAGACCCTAGCGATGAACCTGCAAAGATGGTCACACATTCAGGTCAGGAGTTCAATTTTGTGATTGAGGGCAGCATTGTGGTGAACTGGGGAGACGAAGAATTTGTGCTCAATCAATGGGACAGCATTTACTTTAACCCCGAAGTACTCCACGGTCAGCGCTGCCATGGAAATGAAACCGCGAAATTCATCACAATAATCGCCGAATAGCGCGCAACTTACGCCGTCAAAAAAAACGCAATTCGCACTAAACAATAGTATAGAAAAAACAGGAGAGAGAAAAAGATGAATGCTGTTTTAAAGAAATATTGCCCCCGCATAGACTTTGATTCATATGAGGATTTCTACGAAAATTTCAAGATAGACGTGCCTGACGATTTCAACTTTGGCTTTGATGTGGTAGACGCATGGGCTGCGCTCGACAAAGAAAAGCGAGCACTTTTGTGGTGTGATGATGCGGGAGAGGAAAAAGAATTCACTTTTGCTGAAATATCGCGCCTTTCAAACAGAGTTGCAAACGCCTATCGCGCGCTCGGCATAAAGACGGGCGACGTGGTCATGTGCATCCTTCGCCGTCGCTGGGAATATTGGGTGAACGCGGTGGCGCTCTGTAAACTGGGCGCAATCCTCATTCCCGCATCGCTTCAACTCACAAAAAAAGACATCGTCTATAGAGGCAATGCCGCAGAAATAAAGGCTCTCGTGTGCGTGGATGATGATTACGTATGCACACAAGCAGAGGCAGCCGCGCCAGAAATTCCCACACTTGAGCACAAAATAATTGTTGCGGGCGAGCGCGCGGGGTGGATGCCATATACTCAACTTCTCGCGTGCGAAAACGAAGAATTTGTGCGCCCTGAAAAGTGTGACCCAGAGCGCACCACAAGCAAAGACATCATGCTTATCTATTTCACGAGCGGCACCACAGGCAACCCCAAGATGGTGCAACACAATTTTGCGCACCCCTTGGGTCACATAATCACGGCGAAATATTGGCAACAGGTGCAAGAAGATAAATTGCACATGAGTGTGACTGACAGTGGTTGGGCAAAATTTGGCTGGGGCAAGATATATGGGCAGTGGATTTGCGGGGCTACTATCTTTGCCTATGACATGGACAAATTCATTGCCACAAAACTTTTGCAACATGTGCAAGACTATAAGGTAACCACGTTTTGCGCACCTCCCACCATGTATCGTTTCATGTTGCAAGAAGATGTGGCATCGTATGATTTATCGAGTGTGGAGAACTTTGCAACCGCAGGTGAGCCCTTAAACGCCGAGGTAAACGTGCAATGGGAGCGCCTGACAGGCAAAAAAATTCGCGAAGGGTTTGGTCAAACGGAAGGCCCTGTGCTCATAGCCACGTTTCCTTGGATAGAGCCGCGCCCAGGCAGCATTGGAAAGCCGTCACCTTTGCTCAACATCAAGTTGCTCGATGACAACTTGTGCGAAGTGGAAGACGGCGAAGAGGGTGCCATATGCGTCACAGGGCTTAAAAGTGCCTATCCGCCAGGTCTTTTTGTGGGGTATTACAAAGATCCAGAGAAAACCGCAGAAGCAATAGGCGGTGATGTGTATAACTTGCACGACATGGTGTGGCGCGACTCGCAAGGCTATATCTCGTTTGTGGGGCGCGATGACGATGTTATCAAGTGCTCAGGATATCGCATAGGTCCATTTGAGGTGGAAAGTGCGCTGGTGGCGCACCCTGCAGTGGTGGAATGCGCTATCACCGCAGCCCCCGACAAAATTCGCGGACGCGTGGTGAAAGCCACCATAGTGTTGGCAAAAGGGTATAAGCCAAGCGATGAACTCACCAAAGAATTGCAAAACCACGTGAAAAAGACAACAGCACCCTATAAATATCCTCGCATTGTGGAATATGTGGATGAGTTGCCCAAAACAATTGGTGGCAAGATTAAGCGCAAGCTCATTCGCACACAAGATGGCGTGAGCGACTAATAAAACCAGCACTTGCACTGCCTCGCACACTAGCACACCGCACGCAGTGCCAAAACGCCACCAAGGCAACAAAAAAATAAGCCAATCAGAAATCTCGATCAAAGAAATTGCTCAAATGGCTCAAATCGCTTGCAAGTTCGCGTTTGAGCCATGTTGGGTAAATCCGCTTTCCATGGATATCCGTCAGATGATAGCTGCAAAAAGGAATTGGCAAGCCGCTTGGCGTTGTGACCATCATGGAACATTCGCGCAAACGCTGGGTGTCCATGGTATGCACATCCATATAATTCATTATTATTATCGATAAACCATCACTATATTGAACGCCTTTTTTGTGCAAGATATCTAAGAAAACGCTGCCTTGCGGGCTGTGCGGGTTAAAGCCTTGCCTATATTCTTCCATGCTCATCATCTTGCTTGCAGGCCAAAACCCACTTTTATGCTTTTCCTCTATGTCCCTCAACAAAAACACGCCGCTGTCACACATCGGATGACTCGTGCCCAGCGGCCAAATGTCTTTTGGCTCCAACAAGCCTTCACTTTGCCTTGCAAGCTTAAAGATCACATCTCCACCTGTGAGTGCAAACACGTTTTGCGATGAAGAGTCGCCTTTATTTTCTACGTCATATCTGCCGCTTGTGAACGCAGGTTGCAAGGCAATTCCTGCCACAACATCTGAATTGTCCATCGCAAATTGCAAGATATCACCAAGCTGAGAGTCGTTTAAGCCAGCAACAACAGCAACAGATAACACAACTTGAATATTGCATTCGCGGCATCGCTCAACAGCTTGCAATTTCACATCCAAAATATCGCGGCCACAGGTGGTTTTGTAAACATCAGGTGTAACACCATCGAAAGACAGATATACGCCAGTTAAACCAGCCTGAACCAAGCTCTCCAGATAATCTGGCTTTTTAGCAACAACAAGACCATTGGTGTTTAACTCTATGCCCCAAAACCCTTTTTTTCTGCCCATGCGCACTATCTCATTAAGATCTGCGCGACATGTGGGCTCACCACCCGTGAGTTGCACAGCGCCATCCACCCCCACGGCGTTGGCTATCGTGTCATACATCGCGCCTATTTCATCTAGGCTAGGGTCGCCTTCCCCCGTGTCTGCGCTCATAAAACACACAGGGCAATGCAGATTGCAATTGCGCGTAACTTCTATCTCTAAAAGAGTTCCCATGCGCTCATGGCGCGTGCACGTGCCACACCCGAAAGGACAAGGCGCACATGCGCGAAAGTTGGGTGCAGGAGGCTTTTGCTTTGGATGCGCAAGGGAACGCAACCATTCATAGTGTTTCGCATTGTTCCAGATGCGAGTGGTGGTTGTGCCATGCTCAGGGCATGTGCGCGTCATGTAAACTGCGCCATCGCCCCACGTGTTTTCTGCGCCCTCACTCCATGTGTTTCCCGCGGCGGCGTCTGCTTTTCCCTCGCCTGCTTGATTATCGTTTGCTTGCCTGCCGCCTGCCTGCCCGTTGCCTGCCTGACCGCCACTTGCCAGCCCATCGCCTGCCCCATCACCTGAATATGCAAATATATCGGCAGGAAGTTCCCTAAAACACTCTGGACACAATGCAGTGGATGTGTGTAACAGTTTAACTGTGCCCTTTTGCGTAGAGTTTTCATTGTTAAAAGACGAATCGTTCATAGATTTCACACTGCCTACTCTCGCTGCTCTCACTACTCTCACACTACTTTCACACGCCACCTCTAATGGTGCCCGTAAAAAAAACGCACAAACCCAATAAATAAAACCGCTACTGCGAGGCGATAGCTCCAATGTCAGCCACGTTGGAAAACACATTTGTGAAACGATTGAGAAGCTGCATGTTAACTTGGCGAACATCATCATCTGAATCAACAATCAATACACGCTCGAAAAACTCATCGATCGGCCCACGCAAACCAGACAAAGCTTCCAGCGCTTTGCTATATTCGTTGGAAGACAGGGCATCATCCACCAGCTTTTCACACTTAACAATGGCATGGCTTAGTTTTTGCTGAATATCGCTTAAACCTGCTTCATCATATTCACATCCTGCATCTGCATCTGCCAAGTTATGAGCACGCGCATAGGCAGTCGATAGATCCGCGAAAAGTTCTGGATCTTCATCGCGTGCCGCCTGAAGCGCGCGCACACGATTTATTATCTCTGTTGGCTCTTTAACATCCACAGCCAACACAGCATCAATGATGTCTGCCGATATCCCTTCATCTTTCGCAATAACCTTTGTGCGCGTGATGAAAAACTCGACGATATTTTCGCGAACTGAATTAACGTCGAAATCGATGCCTTGCTCATTTTTCAGCTCCGAAAGCGCAAAATCTATGACGCTTAGAAGTGAAACTTCAGAAATTTTGCCCAAGATATTCACGATGCCTATGGCAGCGCGGCGAAGCGCGAAAGGGTCTGATGAGCCTGTGGGAGCTTGATTTACGGCAAAAAGCCCACAGATAGTATCTAACTTATCGCAAAGTGCTACAACATGACCGACCTTTGTGCGCGGCAGGTCATCGCCGCTAAAGCGCGGCTTATAGTGATCTGCGATAGCCTTGGCCACTTGCTCGTCTTTGCCAGATGCAAGCGCATAATAAGAACCCATAACACCTTGCACGCTGGTAAATTCAATAACAGCACTCGTCACAAGATCTGCCTTGCAAAGATATGCCGCCTGCGAAACATAACTTGCTTCCTCATCGCTCAAAGCACCAGATGCACAAAGTTGCTCGCAAACAAAATTCGCAATTTTCACGATGCGCTGCGTTTTGTCGAACACGCTTCCCAAGTCTTCTTGAAACACAACACTCTTTAGCTTTGGCACAAAGTCTTCAAGCGGCTTCTTCAAATCCTCATCATAGAAAAACTTCGCATCGTATAGACGCGCATCCACCACACGCTGGTTGCCATCGATAATGTTATCTGCATATTCTGGGTTGCCATTTGAAACCACAATAAATTTGTTAGAGAGCTTGTGGTTATCATCATATAGAGGAAAATAACGTTGGTTTGTAAGCATGGAGTCCACGATGATTTCTTCTGGCACTTGCAAAAACAACTCGTCGAACTTAGCCACCAAAACCGTTGGATATTCAGATAAGTTGATCACCTCTGTAAATGTTTTAGGGTTAAGCTCAGATGTAAGCCCTGTTTCATTTTCTGCACGCGCCACACCCGCGCGAATGACTTCCTCGCGCTCTTTTTGACTGGGAACAACAAAGGCAGCACGCACAACGTCTAACAGCGCATCAGCACTTTCTACATCGTGAAAACCTGGCGCCAACACTCGATGACCCATCGTTTTGTTGCCAGATGCAACGCCTGCAAATTCAAGTGGAATGACGCTTTTGCCAAGCATTGCAACAATCCAGCGAACTGGGCGCACAAATAATTCGCGTCTAGATGCCCACCTGCAAGAACGGGGCCAAGAAAGCCCTGTGATAAACGACAGCAAGACACTTGGCAACAAATCGATTGTGTTTTTTGCGTCTGTGTGACATGTGGCAAACACATATTCGCTATCGCCTTCAAATTTGCGCACCAGATCTGAAACATCCACGTTTTTACCTCGCGCAAAACCTGCGGCAGCTTTTGTGGGGTTGCCTTGCTCATCAAAAGCAATCTTTACAGCAGGACCACGAAAAACTTCGTCTTTTGCTTTCGTGGCGCGTGCAACGTCTTTGACTATCACAATCAAGCGACGCGGGCTTGAATGTATTTCTATCTCTCCAAAAGGAATATTCAAATCGCCCATAGCAGCAGGCACCATCTTTTTCAGTTGCTCCACCGCGCCCCTCAGATCAAAAGCAGGAATTTCTTCTACGCCTATCTCAAAGGCCAACGTGTCTTTTTCTTCTTGCGTCATTATTTGACCTCCACACTTGCATTTTGTTTGTTTAGCGTGCCATCTTCGTTGTTTTTGGCTTGTGTGCTGCCATTTTCATTGTTTGTGGCTTGTGTGCTGCTGGCGCACTCGCCCCCAAACATTTCACTATCTTCACCTAGTGTTGGCAGTTCAACTTCCACATCTAACCCCACAACATTTTTCATATAAGACGCGCAACACGCCTTCGCCAACGTGCGCACGCGCAAAATATAGTGCATGCGCTCTGTGGCAGATATCACGCCACGCGCATCCAACAAATTGAAAGTGTGGCAACACTTAAGCACGCTGTCATAGGCAGCAAGTGGCAAATTTGCTTGAAGCGTTTCTGCGCACTCTCGCTCTCTGTCTGAAAACTCCTGGAACAAAAATTTCGTGTTAGCCACTTCAAAGTTATAGCGCGAAAACTGCTTTTCATTTTCTAGGTATACATCGCCATATGTGAAAGTAACGCCATCTTCGCCACGACTCCAAACAATGTCGTAAACCGAATCTACGCCTTGCACATACATAATCATGCGCTCAAGGCCATATGCAATTTCAACAGGCACAGGGCTGCATTCAAAACCGCCCACCTGTTGGAAATATGTAAATTGAGTGCACTCCATGCCATCAATCCATATCTCCCAGCCCAAACCCCAAGCACCAAGAGTGGGGCTTTCCCAGTCGTCTTCCACAAAGCGCACGTCGTGTTTGTCTGGGTCGATGCCTATGGCACGCAAGCTGTCGAGATATAAATCTTGGATATTGTCGGGAGATGGTTTTATGAGCACTTGGAATTGATAGTAAAATTGCAAGCGATTAGGGTTTTCGCCATATCTGCCATCTGTAGGGCGACGACACCCTTGCACATAGCATGTGCGCCAAGTGTCTGGCCCAAGCGCACGCAAAGTGGTGGCAGGGGCGTTTGTGCCCGCGCCCACTTCGTTGTCGTATGGTTGCAACACCACACACCCCTGACGCGCCCAGAAAGCTTGCAAATTCATTATGCATTCTTGAAACGTGGGCGGCTCAACGCTTTGTTGTTTACTTTGCTTACACTCAACTTTTTTTTCATCTGTCATATTTACTTCCTTGATATTTACTTCCTTGCATTCCTATAGTTTCTACATTTTTTGCGCTGTCTTTTTTTGCAACATTTTGCGCCCCATCACTCATAACCAACCGCACCAAATGCTAACCCAACAGTTGCAATCTGTTAAACGGCCAATAAATCATGCAGGCTCGCCCTGTAACACTCGACACTTCCACTGCGCCAAAATATCGCGAGTCCTGTGAATTAGTTCTGTTGTCCCCCATGACCCAGATATAGCCATCTGGCACAGTGTATGGATAGGTAACAGA
>CAVEFW010000025.1:0-8494 GCA_963615035.1 Phocaeicola dorei | reverse complement strand
TTCATGTGGCACAGGCATAACAGCCACAACGTTTGCACCGTTGTGGTCATTGGATATCTTCAACATTTCAGGCAAAACAGAATTATCCGGCACTAAAACATCGCCTAGCAACACATAAAATGGTTCTGTGCTCACCTTTTCGTGTGCACAATATATGGCATGACCTAAGCCTAGTGCTTCATCTTGGTAAACATATGAAACATTCATGTTGCCAACACGCTCAACTTTATCTGCCAAATCGCCTTTTCCGCAAGATCGCAAATGTTTCACCAATTTATCATCGGGTGCAAAATATTGCTCAATAGATTTTTTTGAACGACTATTGATTATCACTACTTCATCGGCATTGCTAGACAGCCCCTCTTCTACCACAAACTGTATTGCAGGCTTATCGCATACGAGCAACATTTCTTTAGGCTGACTTTTTGTAGCTGGCAAAAAACGCGTGCCCAAGCCAGCAGCGGGAATGAGTGCCTTCATAAAAACTCCTAATCAATTAACTTTTCTTGGCAGTGTGCGCATATATATCTTTAAGCACATATATCTTTAGCGTTTATATTGTCTTTAATATAAATACATCTCGCAGACATTTTACTAAATGCCTATAAAATGTGCTCTAAAGACGCAAAAATTACTTCCTTTGCAAATGCGCCTTTGCGGATGCGCCTTTACGGATGCGCCTTTGCAGATGCGCACTGCCACCTCAATATTAAAAGGCTGCCACATTCAAGGCAGCCCTATTTGTTTTATGGTGGAGATAACGGGACTCGAACCCGCGGCCCTTGCGTTGCGAACGCAATGCTCTCCCAGCTGAGCTATATCCCCAGTAATTGTGCAATTCTGCGCGAATTGCAAATGTACGATTTGCAAATGCACGAATTGCACGCGATATTTTGAACGGTTGCGCCCCAGTTGTCAAGATGAGGATAAATTGCACTTCGCTTAAGCCAGTGTTTCTTCAACCTCTTCC
This sequence comes from Phocaeicola dorei, assembly GCA_963615035.1. Lineage (GTDB taxonomy): Bacteria > Actinomycetota > Coriobacteriia > Coriobacteriales > Eggerthellaceae > CAVEFW01. The sequence continues at coordinate 7,524 of CAVEFW010000025.1, read as the reverse complement.
ACAACTTCTGTCAAAGAAGGCATGGCACTGCCCAACATCTCTTCGTCTGTCGATTGAAGTGCCGCCTCAAAAACATCTTTGGCGTCTTCAGCGGTGCCACCCAACATCACCTCTGATGCAGATTCTTCATTTTGTTCTTCGTCTATCACAAATTTTTCAAAGATAGAACTTCCATCGTCGTGAAACGTTTCAACTACACCTGTTAAAACATCAACATATTGAAATGACTGACGAGAAGTTTTTCCACGCTTGCGTTCGGCTTCCATAGTGAATATGGCTGGATATGTGCCTGTAATCTGACCTTTGTAAATTGCAATTTTCGATCTGCCCAAGTTTGCACGCACTTCAATGCGTTTGCCTATAAGGTCGCTCAGCGTGTCATGAATGTTATCTGTTAGTTTCACCTGTTGCTCTAGTTCCATAAACATCCTTTTTTGTTTGGTCTTTGCGTTTAAAATGTGTTTTGTAAAACCAAGTTGACACAAAACAACTAACCCATTTTATCTCTTGTGTCAAGAAGTAGTAATCACAAATGGATGAGCGGAATTATTCGCTTTGATGGCACTCATAATGTCGGCAACAGAATATAAGCTGCCAAACACAACTATCACATCATCCTTTTCTGAAAATGCTATCGCTCGGCTGATTGCCTCTTTTGCGCTTTGGGCGCAGCTTACAGGCACAGCCTTGCAACCCGTTTCATGTTGTGAACCTGGTGTATGTGTGTTGTTGCACATAGCACAACTCACAGCCTGAATTGCCTTCTCAAGTTCACTTGGTTCAAGAGCACGCGAGTTGTTTGCTCTAAAAACTATAAATGCGCTGGCAAGCGAATGAGTTGCCCTTATCATGCTTTTATAATCTTTGTCTTGCATGACACTCATCACAAATATAAATTTTTTGTTAGGATAAATGTCTTTTAGCGCATCTGTGAGCGCATATGCACCTTGAGGATTATGTGCTGCATCAATGATAATTGTGGGGTTTACACTCACAATCTGAAAACGAGCTGGCCAAGATGTTTGCTCTATGCCACGTTCTATGGCACTATCATGTATATTAAAACCATGTTTTTTTAATTCATGCGCGGCTTCAATAGCACATGCGGCATTTTGCGGCATATATTTAGCTACAAGCTTTGTTTTATATGTCTTATTTCTATATGTAAAAAAACGATATGGTTGAGCATTGTTTGCGCCACTCCACACAACCCTATCTATATAGACGCTATCAGGAAAAATGCACTTGCAATGTTTTTTTTCGCATTCACCTTTTATTACATCTAGCGCTTCATCTGCGCTATCTTGCACCACAACGCTCACGCCATCTTTTATTATGCCAGCTTTTTCTTGCGCAATGTTTTCAAGGGAGTTGCCCAAAAGATTTGTGTGATCAAGCCCTATGCGTGTAATAATGCAAACAAGCGGGTGTTTAATTACATTTGTAGCGTCATATCTGCCTCCAAGCCCCACCTCTAAAACCACAATGTCGCACTCACATGTTGAAAAGTGTAAAAGTGCCACAGCGCACATAAGCTCGAATTCCGTTGGGTGGATTCCCGCCTCCCGCTCCACTTTGCTTGCTGCATCTTTTACGCGCAGTGTTGCACTGCAAAGTTCATCTGGTGTGATGGATTTACCATCTATTTGAATGCGTTCCTCGAAATTAAACACATAAGGGCTTGTAAATATGCCTGTTTTATATCCAGCGCACATCAAAATGTTTGATAAATACGCACAATTTGACCCTTTGCCATTTGTGCCCGCTATATGCACAAATTTGAGCGCATCTTGCGGGTTTCCTAGCAACTTCAACAAAAGACGTATGCGATCAAGACCATATATGCTATCTTTCCATCTTGGCTTATTTAAGTAAGCTATCGCATCAAATTTTTCATCTTTTGTCATTTTCTAACCTTTGCAAAATGTAACCCAACTGTTCAAAATCGCGCAGCATGACATCTTTTTTCTTTATATCATATAGAGCAGCAGCAGGGTGAAAAACAGGATAAACGCTAAACTTTCCAGCCATGTGCACACGACCACGAAGGTTTGTGATGCCACATTCTGTGCGCAAGATAAACTTCGTAGCAAAGTTTCCAAGGCTAACTATGATTTCTGGGTTGATGATGCTCACCTGTTTTCGCAAATAAGGCGCACATGCTTGAATTTCTGCAACATGAGGATTTCTATTGCTTGGAGGCTTGCACTTAACAACATTCGTTATATATACCTTATCGCGCTCAAGCCCAGCAACGCATAAAAGCTCGTCCAAATTTTTGCCCGCTGCTCCCACAAATGGCACACCAGCCGCATCTTCATTTTTACCTGGTGCTTCTCCTATAATCATGACTTTTGCGCACTGCAAACCAACTCCGAAAACTGCATGTGTGCGCCCCTCGCACAAAGGACACAAGCAACATTTGTGAACTTCATCTCGCAAATTATCCAAGCACTTTTTTGCATCCGTGTTATTTTTTTCGCTGTTACATTTCTTCATTTTCACACACTATGAAATCCTAGTTTTTTTGCTAAATAACCTGAGTATACACGCGAGGCAGGCGAGAATTTCCAAAGCCGCACATAACTTCAAGCGGGCTTGTGTTTGTTTGTCTTGCAATATCATCGAAGGTAATGCTTATAGTTTGCGGTTTTTGTTGGTGCTGGTCATATTTTCTGCGCATGTTAGCTTGGGCGCTATAACGAGCATCATAAGTTTCCAAATACTTATAACTTTTGCGCGATTGTTGCAACTTCTGCGTTGCACTTATAGCATCAGGGTTTTCTTGCATCTTGCCCACTAAAACAACCTCATCACCCACACGTAGGTCTATGGGTGCGCCTTGAAACGCAACATCCAGCGGGCACTCAAACGCGCACTTATCTTTTGAAATGCGCCCAGCTATTGGCAACATCATGCCTTTATACAAAACATGAGCGTCTTTTGCACCGCCCAAAAGCCCATCTGCAAAACCCAGTGGCAAAACGCACGTGGCAGATGATTTAGAGAAGCGATGCGTGTTTAGCGAACTTAGAAATTGTGAGCTACATTGTGAGTTATATTGCGAGTTGTGGCGAACAGAGCCAATACCGCTGCCAACTTGTCTGGCAACACCGCCGCCAAAGCCGCCGCCAACTTGTCTGCCAACTTGCTTGTCGACACCACTGCCAACTTGTGCGGTCTCTATGTAAGAGATGCGAGCGTGAACACTCATCACCTCTGAAATATCTATTGTCGACAGTGCACCATCAGATAAGCCAACACCATACATCTCAGAACACAGACCAACCATGTCATATTTTAGGTCATTGCAACATATGCAAGCTTTTTCACCTAAAGCATAGATGATGCCAGGGTTTATTTTTCGCTCGAACGTCTGGGTTAGAAAATCTTGAAAACGTTGCACTTGTGCGATGAAATCTATGTTGTTTGGGTCGGGAGGTTGCGCAAATTCGGTGTATACACCTATGAGCTTCAGCGCACGATGAAAGTTTACCTGAGATAACAATTCAGCAGCTTCGTTGAACCTAGCTCCACCCAAATTCAAACCAGTGTTCACGCGCAAATGAAAAGGCGCCGCCACGCCGTGTGCGTCTGCTAGTTCTGCATAATCTATTGAATATTGCGCATCTTCGATGCTTGGCTCAATTTTGTATGCCAACATCTTACCGATGGCTTCGCGCGGAGGCTGCGAGAGCAAAACGATAGGAGCGTTGATGAGTGCTTCTCGAAGTTTGATGCCTTCTTGCAACGTGTCTACGCTCAAGTAATTCACGCCCGCTTCAAGCAAACTTTTTGCCACTTGCACCGAGCCGCACCCAAAAGCATCTGCCCCCATGTGTGCCATTGTGCGCTTTAACTTGCAAGCACGTTTTATATTGGCAAAATTTCGCTTGAGGGCAGAAGTATTCACTTCCACCCAAGCCCAACGAGTGTTTTGTTCAGGAATAGATTTCAGCTGTTCGATATCAAACTCTAACTTGTTGCGCGTTGAAGTAGAAGAATTGTCGTCGCTTGTGCGCATTTCGCCATTGCGCAAAACATCACCTTGACCACGCCTTGCAAAACCCGTAAAACCATTGAGCGATTCTTCTATCAAAACATAACACCTGCAAATTTCATTAACTTATGCGAAAACAATTATGCACCAATCAAAATTTGAAAAACTTAGTATAAAGCACAAATTTAAAACTAGATTAAAACTTTGCGCTATCTGATGTTTCCAAAAGCTCAAAGGCAATCATAACAGCATTTAGTGCTGCCCCGCGAAGCAGCTGATCTGCCACCACCCAAAGTGCTATGCCCCTATCATCTGGCACTGTTGGGTCTCGGCGAACGCGCCCAACATATGTCTCAAACGAGCCTGAGTGCATAGCTGGCATAGGATAGATGTTTTTGTCTGGGTCATCTTCTAATGTAACGTGTAAACCACCCATGAGTGCTTGGCGAGCCGCATCCACACTCACCGCACGATCAAATTCTAGGTTGATGCTCTCTGAGTGACATCGAAGCACGGGCACACGCACACATGTGGGCGCTACTTGAACGCTTTCATCACCGAAAATCTTCTTTGTTTCTACCACCATCTTCCACTCTTCTTTAGTGGAACCATCATCTAAAAATTTATCGATGTGAGGTATGCAATTAAAGGCGATTTGATGCGAAAAAGCTTGCGGCTTGAAATCTTTGCCTGCTAAAACATCGGCTGTTTGCGATTTTAACTCTTGCATGCCGCGCGCACCCGCACCCGATGTGCTTTGATAGGAACTCACAACTATTCTGTCAATGTGCCCCAATTCACGCAATGGATTTAGTGCCACAACCATTTGAATTGTAGTGCAATTTGGATTCGCTATCACACCGCTGTGCCATGATATGTCTTTGGCATTTACCTCTGGCACCACAAGCGGCACGTCAGCCTCTGTGCGAAAAGCGCTGGAGTTGTCTATCATCACAGCCCCAGCACTCACCACGCAATCTCGATATTCACGCGAAACATCTGAGCCTGCACTAAAAAGGGCTATATCTGCGCCCGCAAAACTTTGAGGCGTCATCTCTTGCACCACTAAATCGCCCGCGCTCACTTTCCCGCAACCTTTGAATGGAATCTTGCTGCCAGCACTTCTTTTGGAAGCCAACGCTCGCACCTCGCTTGCTGGAAAATTTAGCCTCTCCATACACGCCAACATCTCACGACCAACAGCTCCCGTTGCCCCTGCAACGCAAACCACAGGATTTTCAGGCATCTTTTTAGTCCAAGTCATTTTCTTGCTCCTTGTATATTCTTTTAACCATTTGTAAATTCGCAAATATTTATGTGCGCATATGCCTTACATACATGTGCTCGCATCACCTATAAACAGCACCTATGACGCACTAACTAAAAATTTATAGGCACAAGTGCGGCATTTTCACATCAATGCAAACGCACATATTAAAACAAGTCTATCTGCCTTTTTTCATCTTCGCTGCCACCTCTTCAGCAGACAGTGCTGTTTCTTCAAACACGCTTTCGGCATCTAAGTCGAACGCTGTATGCAAACATTGCACAGCATGAGCACACTGATCACCTTCCACAACAACAGATAGGCGAATGGGGCTTGTGCTGATAGCCAAAATATTTATGTTGTTTTCGCCCAGCGTTTTGAAAGCTTTTGCCGCAATGCCTGGTGCCGCTTTCATGCCTGTGCCCACGAGCGAGACCTTAGCAATGTTAGACGTAACTAACACTGCCAGCGCGTCTGTGTCCTTTGCCACGCGATCCAAAATTTCATTGGCTTGCTCTAGGTCTGCCTCGGGGCATGTAAAACTGATGTCTGCCAAGCCATCTGTGCTTGTGCCTTGAATGATCATGTCAACATTCACGCCGTTTGCAGAAAGCGCACCGAAAAGACGAGCAGCCACACCAGTGGTGTCTGGCACGCCGCGAATAGTCACCTTTATCTCTGATGTGTCGTGTGCTATGCCTGTGACCACGGCCTCTTCCATCATATTGCATGCCTCCTTAACAAGCGTGCCTACGTCATTTGAAAACGCAGAACGCGAATGAATAACCACATTATATTTACGCGCAAACTCCACTGCACGCATTTGCAAAACACCACTGCCAGCGCCCGAAAGCTCCAACATATCTTCGTAAGATATTTCATCTAGTTTGTGCGCATAGGGGCAAATGCGCGGATCAGCACTATAAACTCCATCTACATCTGAAAAAATCTGACATTCGTCTGCCCCTAAACCATATGCCACAGCCACAGCCGTGGTGTCTGAACCTCCGCGACCAAGCGTTGTCATATCTCCATTTGTATCTATGCCTTGAAAACCTGCGACAACGGCAATCTTTCCAGCATCCACGCATTTCATGATGCGCTTTGCATCGATGCTCAAGATTTTTGCTTTTGCATGGCGCCCATCTGTAACTATGCCAGCTTGACGCCCCGTAAAACTCATAGCTTCTGTTCCCAGAGCATCGATTGCCATAGCTAAAAGCGTCATGGACACTTGCTCTCCTGTGGAAAGCAGCCTGTCTATCTCACGTGCAGGAGGGTTTTGGTTAACATCTGCCGCCAGCGAAACTAAATCATCTGTGCTTTTGCCCATGGCAGACACAACGGCCACAACCTTGTTTCCCGCGTGTTGCATCTCAACCAAACGCGCCGCCACATCTTTTATGCGGGCGGTTGTGGCCACCGATGTTCCTCCAAATTTTGCAACAATTAATGCCATTTTTCCTATCAATCTCTCTTTTATATCTGTTTAGCCATATATCTTATAAACCAGCTTAAGAATTTCTGAGCATCACTGTGTCTAGCACATCTGCCACATGCTCACACGCATCACAACATGCTTCCATAGAGGCAAACAGACGGCTCCACACCATAATGCGCACAGGGTTATCTTTTTCTGTAGTGTGCAAGTGTCGCACAACTTTTATATATAAAACGTCTGCTTCTTCTTCACAGTCGTTAACAGCAATTATGCGCTCACGCAATTTTTTTGAACGCTTGAACTCGCGAAAATCTTCCATGCTTTTGTTAAGCGCAACACAGCTTTTTTTAATCAGTTTTGCAAAATCAAGCGTGCCATCTGCCACATGTTGCGTGTCATACATATAAAACTTAAACATCACATTTTCAATGCAATCGATGACAGTGTCTAAATTGCGAGAGACCATCAACAGATCTTCGCGCTCTATGGGCGTTACAAACTCACGCGCTGCACGTGCATAGATGGCATGATTTATGTCGTCTGCCGCATGTTCCAAGTCGTGTGCACGCTCAAGATATGGTTTAAGCGTTTTTCCTCCGCCTTCCCAATTTTCTATAAGTTCGATGAACAGTTTCGATATATCCACCGCAATTTCAGTCATCTTTGTAAAATTTTCAAAGTAATCGAAATCTTTTTTTCTTAGTTTTCCCATGCCTACCTCTGAAATCGTTGAAGGTTTTAAGTATGATTGAAATAGTTTTACGGCCTTGCGAGCTTGCGGTCTTACAGCCTTAGAGCCCCGCAACCCCACATTGC
>CAVEFW010000024.1:0-8601 GCA_963615035.1 Phocaeicola dorei | reverse complement strand
GACACGCAAAAGAACGGAGAAGCCCACATGGATATAAACATCCTCATATTAGTGGTTGTGATAGTTGTTGCCGTGATAATTTTGGCTGCGATTTTTCTGATGATGAACACCACGTTGCGCTCGCTTGAATCAAAGATAGATAGCGAACGCCGCGAAACTGCCGAAAACTTGCAGAAAAATTCTCAAGTTGTCGACGAGAAACTCGACAAAATGCGCGAGGTGGTAGACGACAAACTTACATCGCGCCTGAGCACTCAATCATCCGAGATGCGCGATCAACTTGCAAAATTTGACGAGCGTTTCGCTTCCTTCACCAAGCAAATCCAGGGCTTTCAAGAGCAGGTGACGAAAAGCTTGGGTGATGTGCGAGTGAGCGTGGAAGCGCAGCTCAAAGATATCCGCGAAGACAACAACAAGCAACTCGAGCGCGTGCGTAACACGGTGGATGAAAAACTCTCGAAAACGCTTAACGACAACTTGGCACGCTCGTTTTCTCAAGTGCAAAAACAGCTGGAAGAAGTGCATAAGGGCTTAGGGGAGATGCAAAGCGTTGCTAAAGACGTGGGAGGGCTTAAACGTGTGCTCTCCAACGTCAAGACGCGTGGCGTTTTGGGAGAGGTGCAACTTGGAGCAATTCTGGGCGACATTTTGACGCACGATCAATACGACGAAAACGTGGCAACGCGCCCGGGGAGCACTGAGCGCGTGGAGTTTGCGGTGAAAATTCCTGTGGAGGGGGGCAACTTCATCTATTTGCCGATAGACGCGAAATTTCCAGGTGAAACTTATGAGCAGTTGCGCAATGCCACTGACAGCGGCGATAAAGATTTAATCGCCTCTGCGCGAAAAACGCTTGAGACACGCATTAAAAAAGAAGCCAAGGATATATCTGAAAAATATATCTCGGTGCCTGATACCACGAATTTTGCAATCATGTTTTTGCCGTTTGAAGGGCTATATGCCGAGGTGGTGGACAGACCTGGCTTGATTGAGTGCTTGCAACGCGATTATCACGTGAATGTGACAGGACCATCCACCATGGCGGCGCTGCTCAACAGTTTGCAGATGAGTTATCAAACGCTTGCCTTGCAAAAGCGCGCTGATGAAATTGCGAAAATTCTTTCGGCTGTGAAAGCGGAGTTTCCGAAATATCAAAAGGAGCTTGACCGTGCGCTTAGGCAGATTAACACGGCAGGCAAGACTGTTGAGAGCATCATCAACACGCGCACCAACGTAATCGAGCGCAAGTTGCGCGATGTGACCGCGCTTGAAGATGCAGCCGAGGCGGAGCGTTTGTTAGGCGTAGGCGAGGACGAACTGGCTGAATAGAACGCGCGGACTGAATAGGGTGCGCGAGTTGAATAGACTGTGCATAACGCGCAGGCTGAACAGATCTAACCAAGTAATTTGAAAAAAACAGGGTGCAAACTATCGCGCGCACCAAAGGTTAGCCCTGTCCTAAGCGTGCATCAATGGCTAGACCTGCTCTAAATTACCCTAGATCAATAGTTTTCTGACCGCCCGAAATTGCGATTGCACTTGCCGCAGATGCATCGTTCATCAAGTCACATTGCGCATAGGTGTGAGACGAAGCAGAGCAAGGGACATCTGAGGAAAACCATATGCCGCCGCTGGTAGTGTTTTCCGTCATGGCTTTCATGCCTACAAGCACTTTGTGACCCTTCATTATTTCCATGTCTTTGTCATATCCACTCCACGATCTTGCACCAGAAGCATCGCAGAGCATGACAATGGCGGTCTCGCGCGTGGCTATGCCCATAACGCCATAACTCCACCCCGTAACACTCGCAGGTGAATCCAACTTGACATAATAATTTATTATGGTGCCGTATTCCGTGTTGTCTACATGCCGCTTCAACGTGCCTTGCACCACCGTGTCATACCCCTCATCGTTGAGTTGCTTGGTAAGAGACGCCACATCAGCTTTCCACGTGCAATTAGCCACTTGCTTTGAATTTTCATAGTGCCAAGACTCTTGGATGGGGCTGTTGTCGCCATTAAGAATTTCTTTGTCATAGTTAACTTCCGCGAAGCCCAAGTTGGCGTATGCAGATATGTTCGCATAAAGATAGGCACTCACGCTTGTGCATCTTAAACTGTCTGAATGAATGGCAAGTTTTGCTTCCGCCTTAAGACCTACTTGCGCACCTGCCGATAAGATGTCTACGCCCAAAATTCTCACTGTGGGGGCAATTTGCAGCCCTGCCGATGTTGAGCCTTCGGCGTAAAAGGAAGCATCCGCGCTTTTTTCGAGGCTAATAGAGTTGTTTTCTTCTATCGAACTTGCAGTGATGTTTCCCTCTACCCCCACATTAACGCCCACAGTTCCATCTATGTTTGTTTCCAGCGACACGATTATAAATGCGCCCGTGTCTATGATAGACCCCACTCTGCTGGCAGGGTCGCAAGGGATTTTTGCCAGAGGAATAGACGCGCCACACTCAATTGTGCCTTTCACATCAACGCCCAGAGAACAACCTAGCTCAACTGTGGCACATCTTACGTTTGTGCCAGTTTTGCCATTTTGGTTATAACTTGAGATTATCTCTTCTTTCAGCTTGCCGCTCGTTTCAACGGTTACTTCTCCTGTTATCGAGCCGCTTCCTGTGATGGTAGTTCCGTTTGCTGTTTTATATTCGCCATTTGCAAAGTTGATCTCGATGCCGAATGTGCGCGTCATATCGAAGTCGCTCAGTGCATTTTCCGCGTTGCTTGTGTTTGAGGTTGAGTTGGTGGTTGAAGATGCGCTTGCGCCTGCGTTTACATTAGTGGTTGACGATGTGCTCGCGCCCGCATTAGTGCTCGATGACGTGCTTGCACCACCAGCGTCATGCGCTCCATTGAAATATTCGATATTTTCGGTGTCTGCTTTGATATCACCCGTGTAAGCCGCATAGTCCACCACCTGCGAGAGAGCAGGGCGATGTCCTTGCAGTGTTACGAGGTTGTTTTGAGTAGTAATCTTGTCTACCACTAAAGATGTGCCATTGGTGCACGCCTTGCACGCAGGAATTACTACCACAGACCCAACACTCACGCCATCTGGCGCATTTCTAAACGAAGCCGTGATTATGTCATCTGTCTGAGAAGTAAGATTGTTGCCCTCATCTTCCACCACTGCCACAAGATTGCTTGTGTTTGCGTCATCGTCTGCACCGTCATCTGTGCTGCCTTGGATCACTTTTGCGCCTTGCGCATACACCACCCCTTGTGTCATGGTGCCAGAACCTGGCGCGTCATAGACATATGGGTTGGTTTTAGAAAAATTTATCTCTACATAGTCGGGAATGCCATCGCCATCGGTATCTTTGCTATAAGGACTATCTTCTGCTGTTTCAGGCTCATAGGCATAAAAATCGATGCCTTCCGCGCTCCATCCATAATTGGCACAGAGAATGTCATATTCGCCTTTGTCGAGCGTGTAGTGGTGTTGAGAGAGCCCCGCGTTATACATGCGATAAACTGGCTTGGCATTTGCCTCGCTCTGCGGTGCTGAATAAAAAATTGCTTGACCTTCGTTGTCATAGTTCCAACCATGAATTGCCACGAGTTCGTCTGCTTCACCTTTATTTGACGTGTAGTGGTGAGTGCCCAAACCTGGGTTATAGAGACGATAGACACCCGCATCGCTTTTAGTTGGGCATCTCCACCCCACATTTTCTTGATTCCAATTATAAGAAGGCAAAACCTGGTATTCTTCTGAACTTGTAGTCCATAAATGCTCCGAGGAAATGGGGTTATATAGGCGATACACCTGCACAAGGTTTTCAGAGAGGGTGTTTGTTGGTTGCGCGTCCGATTGCGCAACTTGCTCACTTGGCGGTTGCGTGTTTGATTGCGCGGTTTGCGCACTTGTCGAAGTTTCGGCTTGCGTGCTTGATGAGTTTTCAACTTGCGCGTGCGATTGGTTATCAGCGAGCACAGGCACTTGCTTTGCAATTTCCGCGAAAGCCGATGCGGGAAGAAGCCCCACCACCAGCACACATGCAAGCACCAATCTAGTTATCTTTGTGATGTGCTTCATTTTTTTTGCCGTCCTCTCTTGACTGTTAAAAGTTGAGATGCTTTGTGTAACATCTGTCCATACTATAGCATTTATCTATAAACTATTGTGCCTAGGCGACCAGTTTCATTCAGAATTGCCTCTTGACTTAAACTTGCAGGCACAATAATATAACACGGTTGATTTTGGGGTGTCGTCTAATGGCAGGACAGCGGTTTCTGGTGCCGTATGTGAGGGTTCGACTCCTTCCACCCCAGCCATTTTTTTTTTCGCTGCAATTTTTTTACACGACCAATCAAATTCCAACAAAAGGAGAAACTATGCGAGATCATTCAAAACACATCGAATTTAGTCGCGAAGATGCAGTTAGCGCAATGTTAGACGCAAGCAACTTTGCGTTCGAGTTTGGTAAATCTGAAAACGCGGAAGAAATCGCAGCCAAAAGAAGCGAGATGTTGCCGCTTACCAGCGCATATGGCAGAGTGTTGGCGCAAGATGTTGCATCGCGCGTGGAATATCCAACGGTGCGCACGTGTTGCATGGATTCGGTGGCTGTGCACTGGAGCGATTTCGAGGCTTTGCAAGGCGCAGACGATGACGCTGACGCAAACGCACAAAACGCGCCTGATTATTCAAAGTGGGTGCGCGGCAAAGATTGGGAATTTGCCAACACAGGCATAGCCATGCCAGATGGTTTTGACACCGCAGTAGTAATCGAGCACGTAAAAGTTTCAGAAGACGAGCAACACATAGAAATAGATAACCCACCATCGAAGCAATTTGCAGGCACGCGTGCGCCAGGTGAGCGTTTGAGCGTGGGTCAGATAGTGGCGCACGCAGGAGATGTTATAACGCCCGATGTGGCAGCGCTCATAGGTTCTGCCAACGTTTCACATGTGCGCGTGGTAAAACAGCCTCGCGTGGCGTTTTTACCAACAGGAAACGAGCTCATTCCTCCAGCTGTTCCGCCACGGGGCGATGGAAAATTTGCTGCGATGGGCAAAAACTTTGAGACTAACAGCATTCTTGTGCAAGGTCGCGTGCAAGAATGGGGTGGTTTGTGCCAGGTGTGGGATATAACACCCGATGTGCCAGAACTCATTGAGGCAGCCATCCATGAAGCATGTGCCTGCGCAGACATCGTGGTCTTGAATGCAGGCAGCTCAAAGGGCAGCGACGATTGGTCTTGTGAGCAGATGGAAGAAATTGGAGATGTGCTTTTTCATGAAACAAATCATGGCCCAGGGCATCACTCAAGTTTTGCTGTTGTGGACGGCGTGCCAGTGGTGGGCATTTCAGGGCCTACGCGCGGAGCTTCGCTCACCTTAAATTTTTACCTAAAGCCGCTCATAAATGCCTATCTAGGGCTATGTGCGAAACCTAAAACAGCATTCGCAAAACTAGACGAAGACTTCCCCAAAAGACCGAAAAAACCTATGCATAAAGGTAAAAAGCCTAAAGGGCCTATCCTCGGAGAAGTGCGACCAAGTGTGGTGAAAAATGAACGTAAATTTTTCGGGATAAAGCCTGTGTGCGTGAGTTTTGGCGAAGATGGCATGTTGCACGTAAAGCCTGCAATGGGCTCAGACCCACACGTTACATGCAACGCTACATATATGATGCCTGCCAATCCAGATACACATCCGCATGCTGGCAGCTTGATAGAGATTGAATGGCGATAGCGCATCGAGTGTTTTTGGCGTTTGTCTTAATAAAAAGGCAACGCGCCTAATTTGATGGATATGTTTAACGTAGTTTTAGTTGAACCTGAAATTCCTGCCAACACTGGAAACATCGGCAGAACATGCGTTTTAGCGGGTGCACGTCTTCACTTGGTGCGCCCGCTCGGGTTTTCCCTGGACGTAAAAACAAGACGTCGAGCTGCGCTTTTGTATTGGGATGTGCTAGATGTTTGCATTCATGATTCGTGGGACGCATTCATAGAACATGAATTTGGTTGTAAGCACTATGCAGAACTTTCACAGGAAAACATTGCAAAGCTTCACTTCGCAACAAAGAAAGCGAAAAAGACTTACGCGCAAGCGAAGTATGCAAGTGGCGATTATTTGGTGTTTGGAAAAGAAAGCACAGGTTTACCAGAACAGCTCTTAGCTAAATTTTCTGATTGTTGTGAGCGCATTCCCATGTTGTCAGATGTTGATTGCGGCTTTGAGAATTGTTCAACAAGCGTCAACACCAACAAAAGCACACCGCTTTTGTGCCAAGACATTTGCGGAAATTTTGTTGATGTGAACTCATATAATGTGGCGGCACTAAATTTATCTAATTCGGTGGCTATAATGCTCTATGAAGCATTGCGCCAAACTGGTTTTGAAAACATGGAGAGCTAATTTTTCAGCAAGACGCAATAAAGATGCAATAAAGACGCAATGAGAGGTGCCAAAACGTGCATCTGTTGCATGATTGGTGCGCATATGCGCATATAATAAGATTTTCAACAGTTAGTTATATAGTGCCTAGCGCAACAAAACAGAAAAACAACTCTGCGAATTGTTTTTATGCGTTTTTAAAACCACAATAAAGGTTTGCAATACAAAAAAATAGGCAAAATAGACGAAAGATGACAGATGAATTTATCCACTCCGCAAGGATTTCACGATGTGTTGTTTGATGAGGCACACACTCGCGCAAAAATTCAACACAACGTTCAGCTGGCTTTTGCAGACAAAGGCTACAAACTGATAGAAACGCCAACACTCGAGCAATTCGATGTGGTGCAGCTGGGTTGCGCAAACTCAGATAACATGAATGCAAATGCTCCCTTCAAGTTTTTTGATGCGACTGGAAATTTGGTTGCCATGCGTCCAGACGTTACGGTGCAAGTGGCCAGAATGTGTGCTACTCGTTTGAAAAATGTGGAAGAGCCGCTGCGCTTTCGCTATTCGCATCGAGTGTTTCGCGAGGCAGACGGCAGTTTGCAAGCGCAGGCGCGAGAGTTAAAGCAGATAGGCGCAGAGTGTGTGGGAATAAATGGCGTTGATGCAGACGCAGAAGTTGTGGAATTGTTGGCGTCTGCGCTGGATATTGCTGGCGTGAGGGATTATACGTTGGCGCTGGCCACGGTGCGTCCTGTGCGCGATTTGCTTAGCAGCAGTGGTGCGCAGACTTGGTGGCAACAATGCGTTTTAAGGGCTTTGCACACATCAGATTTGGTGCAGCTAGACAGGCTTACAAACAGCGCGTGCATAGAAGAGGTGGCGCGTGAAGAGGGCGTGCCAGCGCAAGTTTTAGATGAATTTACATTCCCAGAAAAGCATGCAAAAGCAATTCAGAAGCTTGCGCGTGTGCGTGGAGATATAAGCGCGATAGAAAAAGCCAGACAGCTAACTGCGCCTTATGGTTGTGATGCGGGGCTTGATGAATTTAGCGATCTGTGCGAAAAGTTGCAAGGCCAATTTGGTCAAGGGGGCAAAGCGCAAAGTGCGGGCTGTGGTGCGAAATTGCTCGTGGATTTCAGCATGATGAACAGTTTTGATTACTACACTGGTTTTGTTTTTTCTGCTTTTTCGCCAAAAGTGGGGTGTGCTTTAGGTGGCGGTGGCAGATATGATGGGCTAGTGGGGGCATTCGGAGTTGACAGACCAGCTGCAGGTTGCGCGTTTTTTCTGGAGTTGGCCATGCAAGCCGCATCAAAAGAGGCTGTGTCTGAGAAAAACAACGAAAAAGTTGCAGCCAGTTCATCTTGCGCTGAAAACAGCACAAACAACTGCGCTGAATCTATTCAAAGCAATCACGCACGTCGCGCACCTGAAAATTCTATGTCATCTGAAAATTTTGTGCCCACACCTTTCGTTAACGTAAATTCTGACTATTCGCGCCCTTTGCGAATAGCTGTGCCGAAGGGCAGCTTGAACGCCGACACAATATCGGCTCTCAGTGCAGCAGGGCTTGACACGAATGGCTTGGAAAACCCTGGCAGACAGTTGATTATCAAAAACTCTGGCGTAGATTTTATAATCGTGCGCCCGACAGATGCTCCTGCGTTTGTTGCACATGGTGCGGCAGATTGTGGAATATGCGGACGCGATTCTCTGCTCGAAGCTTGCGTGGATGTTGTGCAGCTTACAGACCTGAAATATGGCGCGTGCAGATTTATAGTGGCAGAGCCCAAGGGTGCCACAGATGTGGTGCAAAAGCATTACAAAAGAACAGGTTCCATTCGCGTGGCAACAAAATATCCTCGCATTACCCGTGCTCATTATGCTAAAACTGGCATGCAGACAGAAATTGTCAAATTGCACGGAAACATAGAACTAGCACCGCTCACGGGCATGGCAGAGCGCATAGTAGACATCACCGCCACAGGCACAACGCTTCGTGAAAATAATCTATGCGTGGTGGAAGAAGTAATTTCTTCGACCGCTCGTTTTTTTGCGAATGTGAGCGCATATAGAACAGATGATCGCTGTGTGAAACTAGCGCTTGCACTAGCTGAGACCATATAAAGAAATTTTTACACCGTAAAACATATACTGTGAAAATAAGGGTTTTTAGTTTCACGCAAAGAGTGAAAATAGTTTTTGTGCCAAAATAATTTTTGCGACGGGTGCAATAGG
>CAVEFW010000023.1:0-5177 GCA_963615035.1 Phocaeicola dorei | reverse complement strand
ACATCATCGAGGGCATTCGCTTGGGGCTGATCGAGAAAAAACGCAATGTTCCTCACTTAAAAACGTTTTCAAGCGCGGGGGACGGCGATTTCAACAAGTGCTCTTTGATTGGCATAGACTATGACATCGAACACACTCATAAATTTGTTTGTGAATACAACAAAATGTCGATGATAATAAATGCGCGTGCAGTTTGTGAGTCGCGCGTTTTGGCTCGCATAGTAGATAACGCAATAGATGAAGTGTGCGAAAACCACAACCTAGATGTGCAGATATTTTTCACTGAATGTTTTGGCATGTGTGATGAAGGGCGCTAAAAACGCTCGATTTTAAGGCGTGCAGCGCAGATGAAATGCTTAGCGTGCGCGTCGCTGACACAAACTTAAAGGCGCGCGATGCGGGCACAAACTTAAACGTGCGCTGTGCGCCGCGATGCGGCTGCGAAATAAAACACTTAAAGGCGCATCCACCCACAACGCTGCCACCTATATAGTCAATATTTTGTGCTCTATCGCATATTGCACCGCGTCAGCGCGCGATTTTAACCCCAGCTTTTTATATATCTTGCTTCTGTGCGCCTCTATTGTTTTCACAGAAAGATACACCTTGTCTGCTATTTCTTTGTTTGTGTGCCCTCGCGCTATGAGTTGCAAAATCTCTAGCTCTCTGGCAGTTAAGTTTTGCATAGAGCTCATGGCGTCGTTTGTCGATGCAATGTGTTTTGCCAAAAGATCGCTCATCGTTGGGTGAATATATCGCCCGCCAGATGCCACGGTGTGCACAGCTTCGTGCAATTCTTTTGGAGTTGAGTTTTTCAACACATATCCGCTGGCGCCACCCTTTAAGGTGTAAAGCAAATATTCAGGTTCGGCAAACATAGTTAAAATGATTATCTTTGTTTTCGGATATGCACTCGCAATTTTTTCGCACGCCACCATGCCGCTTTGCCCTGGGGGCATAGATATATCCAACAACAAAATGTCTGGCTTGTCTTTTGCCACCAGCTCATAGGCTTCTGCGCCATCTGCCGCTTGACTTAACACCTTGATTTCCGGATCACTTTCCAATATGAGCTGAATGCCGCCTCTTACCACGTCGTGATCGTCTGCTAAAACTACGGTTATCACTATATACCTTCCCTTTTTGTATTAAGTGTTGTGGGCGTTGTAAGCACCACCTTTGTGCCGCTCTTGCCAGATGTAATGTTCAGCGTGGCACCCACAATTTCTGCGCGTTCTTGCATTCCTAAAAGCCCACAACCCGTGCCTTTAATTTTTGGTTTGTTTATGTCAAAACCGCAACCTTCATCAACAATGCTTATGCGAAGCATGTCTTCGTCTAACTTTTCAATTAAAACATCGATGCATTCAACATTTGCATATTTGCAAGCGTTCGTCATGGCTTCTTGACAAATTCTATATGCTTGAGTTTCAAGTGCCTCATCGAAACGCTCAATCTGCAAATCTCCCTCGAAGTGCGATTGTGCGCCATACGTTTTTTCAAGCACCAAAGCTTGACTTCTGAGCGCTGGCACAAACCCCATGTGATCAAGCGCACTTGGTCGCAAAAGCACAGATATATTGTGCAGCTCATCCATTACACTTTTTATGCCCTGAGTTGCTTTTCCCACCAAAGCCTGACCATCGGCATCTGTGTGACCTTCAATTCTATTCAACAGAAAAACAACTGTCAGCAACTCTTGAGACACTCCATCGTGAAGTTCCCTTGAAATGCGATGCCGTTCCGATTCTTGGGCGTTTATGATGCGAGATATGTTATTTTGCGCAGGCTTGTCTTGCGCATCTTGCGCTTCGTTGATAATTTCATCCAAATTCATGAAGCCTTTGCTAATCACGCTAAGCCCACAAACGCTGCCACACAGATAATCTATCAATTCGTTGTAGTGCGCCACATTTGCAGGAGACACGCTTCTGTGCGCACAGAGCAAAACGGCCACCACATTGTTTTCTTTTTTCAGTGGAAGTGCGCAAAAACTATGCAAGTCTTCTGCAAAAACTATCGGATAAGACGAATATTCGCGAGGGTCTATCTCGGCATCGATATTTGTAAACAACATGGGCTTGCCCGCTTTCAACACGATGCCGCCAATGCCATGCCCTGGAGACAGAGATATTCTGCGGTGCCGCTCGCTTGTTTCGCCTGCGCTATAGACCCACTTAAGCGGCGCACCCACATATGGAGTTATGCCTATGGAAGTGAAATCAAAGGCAAATTTTTTGTGCAAGTGGTTAACTGTTCGCTGAAAATCTTCGTTTTTCCCAGCGAGTGTGTCTTCGCTAAAATTTAGTTCATCCATCGTGTAAGCTCCGTTGTTTAAGCCTTATCTGCAAGGCTAATATCGCAAATATCGCAAATACTGCCAATATTGCCAATATCGCCAAAATAGCCAATACTGCCAATATTGCCAATATCGCACCTTCAAGATTATATAACTATCACTATTTTTTTTGTATGAGTGGTTTTATAGGGTGCGAGTTAACTTTTTTGGGAATTGCAGATGCGCATTAGGGTTTTTCCCTATTGTTTGAGGTGCTTAAACCCTCAATAAAATTTATGCAGTCATAGATGAATTATTGAAACCTTAAAATAACATTAACTATCAAAGTGATGGCATGAAGAGATCGTGTGCAACCAAAAAATTTAGCGCATCCAAAAAATTTAGCGCGACCAAAAAAGGGAGGACACAATGGTTAAGTCAAGAAACATCAAAATTGCTGTGTGGTTGCTTGTTATTGCAACACTTTGCGTTGCTTTTGCGCTCTATGCTTGTGCGCCAAACGAAAACAAAGCGGGAAGAGCAGACCAAAAGGCAACTTCTAAGCCCGTGGCACAAAAGGTGGAAAACACTCCCGAAACCGATGAATATGGTGTGGTGGATGCCGACGCGTGGGCAAACATCTATCCCGATCAATATAAAACATATCAGGCAAACGCTGAAAATAGCACAGAGGGCAAACATAATTATTTGGAGTTATATCCAGCGTTGAACACCATGTATAAAGGATATGCTTTCGCCCTTGGATATGACGAAGCGGCAAGCCACCTTTATTCGCTTGATTCAGTGAAAAACTCTCCACGCACCATTAAAAAAGAACAGCTGGCAAATTGCATTTCTTGCAAAACTCCTCAATTTACAGCCACCGTGAACAGCGGAAACACAGACATCTATAAACAAAAGTTTTCAGACACTGTGGGTCAGTATACCGAAAACATCTCTTGTTGGAATTGCCATGAAAACGACCCTTCACAGCTAAGCGTGGGCAACAAATTTTTCTTGAAGTCGCTTGGGGTGGATGCAACAAATTATTCCAAGGCTCCACTTGCATCTCAAACGTGCGGACAATGTCACAACGAATATTATTTCGACAGCACAACAAAAGAGCCGCTCAACCCATATAGCGGCACAGCCCAGATGACACCAGACGCCATTTTGGCATATTACGACTCGAAAAATTTCAGCGACTGGAACCACGGCAGCACGGGCGCACCCATGATAAAAGTTCAGCACCCAGAATTTGAAACAGTCTATGGCGGGTCTTCCACCACAATGGCGCGCATCGGATATACATGCGCCGATTGCCACATGGGCACGCAGGAAAACAGTTCTGGCGCAGCCTATTCATCTCATGAATGGAAAAGCCCCCTTGAAAACGAAGACTTAATCAAAAACGATTGCTCAAATTGTCACTCAGACCTAAAAAGCGAAGTTTTGGCAGTTCAAGCAAGCGAAGAGAGCCGCGTTACATCTATAAGTGAAAAGATAGAAGATGTAACAAACAAAATTGCAAGCAAATATTCAGACGAGATAGCGTCTATAAAGGCTGCACGAGAAGCGGGTGACAAGCCCAGCGCATCTGAAGGTTTGGCTAAGCTATGGAAACTTCAGCGCAACGCGCAATTCTATTGGGATTTTGTGATGGTTGAAAACAGCGAAGGCGCACACAATCCAACTCTTACAGATGAAACACTGGACAAAGCAGAAGCTGCAGCAAACGAGGCTCTAGGGCTTTTGGCGTAAGGTTGACAAAGGTTAGCTTAAAGACAGATTTAAGCGCGTTTAAGTTGACGGAGGTTCCAAGACGGAGGTTCCAAATGAGCAAAGATAAAAATGCAAAGAATGAAAAGATAAATGAGGGCGCAGCATCAGGTGACGCGAAAGAGGCTACCAAAAACGCCGATGCGAATTCTGAAAAAATAAATCAGGGTGCTGCAACAGACGGTGCGAAAGAAGTTACCCAAAACGCCGATGTGGGCTCTGAAAAAAGTAAACGCAAACCCATATATCAAAATAAACGTTTTCAGATAGTCGCTGGTGTTGTGGTTATAATCGCCATCTTTGGTGGGGCTTTTTGGACGTGGCATGAACAACCCAGTTTTTGCAATGCGATATGCCACACGCCTATGGATCCTTACGTAGAGATGTTTAACCAACAACCCAACACTGAAGGCTTCGATAAATGGGGCAATTCAGTTGAAAACACTTCATCTATGTTGGCTGTAGCTCATGGTGCGTCAAAAAATGAAGGCGGTGCTGGTGCAAATTGTTTGAGTTGCCATGTGCCAACCATTTCTCAACAGATGACCGAGGCGAGCGAATTCATGACAGGCAATATGCCTTTGTTCAAAAACGCAAAATATGGGCTTGTGTTGGGCGAGAGAAACACCACGACTCTTGGGAAATGGCTCAATCAATCAGGCGATGCGTTCTGTTTGAATTCAGGTTGTCATAATCTAACGCGCCAAGATCTGGTGAAAGCCACATCTCAATATGGCACGAAAAACCCACACATGGCTATGCACAACCAACAGCGCGATTGTTCAGATTGTCACAAGGCACACAGAGCTTCTGTGAATGCTTGCTCGCAATGCCACGACGATGCTCCAATTCCTGAGGGGTGGCTTACATATGAACAAGCCAAGGCAGTTGCTGAAAGCGATTAGTTGCTGTGCGTGTGTTTTCTTGCTTGATTTAGGGTTTGTCGGTTTCTGAATTTTATTTTGTTGAAGTGGTGCATTGTTTGTGTTTGAGTTCGCGCGTGAATTGGCGTTGAGATTGCGCGCTAGTTCGCGCGTGTGAAATTTATGGCATTTTTTAGTTTCAAAATTAGCATTCTGTGCTAATATATCGCGTGCTTTTGCGCGGGCCCCTAGCTCAA
>CAVEFW010000022.1:0-7810 GCA_963615035.1 Phocaeicola dorei | reverse complement strand
TGGCTTCACGCTTACATAAACGCCTGCCCTTTATAGACACCCTCACAGACTCTCTGGATTATCCACCGCATTCACAATTATGTTGCGAAGTGCCTCTATGTTTGTGCCCGCCTGGCTGCTTATCGCCAAAACGCCCACGCAATTGTTACTCAGGGGCGCATCCTGTCCCACACAATCGTTGCTTGCCCGTGCGTCCTTTCCCGCGCAATTATTGTTCGAGTGCGCCTTCTGCCCCGCGCCATCATCACCGCACAACCCAAGCACCCGCTTAATTGCAGCAGCGTTTTTTGAAGCGTTCTGTTTGGATAGCTTATCTGCTTTCGTGAGTGCCACCACAAAGGGCAGTTGCGCCTCTTGCACATATTTCACCATGTCAACATCTAGCTGGCTCACCTTTGTGTGTCGAATGTCTATCAGCACCACCACCAGCGCAAACGCACGCGTCTGAGAAAAGTATCCATCGATGAGTTCACTCCAGCGCGCATGCTCGCTTTTTGACACATGCGCAAAGCCATATCCTGGCAAGTCAACGAAGTCCGCACCATCAACATCATAAAAATTTATGGTAGCAGTTTTCCCAGGCTTTGCAGACACTTTCGCTAAATTGCGCCTGTGCATCAACTTATTGAGCAAACTGCTCTTCCCCACATTCGATCGACCGCAAAATGAAACTTCAGGACCACTCGACGGGGGCAATTGCGCACTTGTGCCAAAAGCAGCAGTAAACGTTGCGTTGTGAAAATTCATTAGCTGCTCGCCTTGCTTTGTGCGTCATCTTGCGCCAAATTGCGAAAATCGCCGCGCTCACGATTATCACACGCACACTTATCGCACGCACGCTTATCACCCGCGTCGCCATCTTGCACACCGCCTTTAACCTCCGCACGCCCGCCCGCGCTCAAACCATGCGTGCGCACCTTATACGAGCGCGTAAAAGCGTTCAAACAATGCAGAGTTTGCCTAACACCTGTGTTCCTAAGTGAATATGCACCCTTGCCAAGCAAATAGGCAACGTAACCCACACGACTTGCAAGGGGCAATGAAACACCCATAACCCTTGCATAAAGGCGTTTTTGGTTGGGCGATATCTCGCGCTCTTGCTCAACTAAATCGGGGCTCATTCTCTCAAACATCTGACGCAGCAAATTTGCAAGCTCAGGGTTACCTTCAAGGCTATTTTGCTCCAACACACCACCCGCATAGGTGAACCCACGTTTGATGTGCGCCAACAAAATGCGCTCATCGCTCACACCTAGGCGTTCGAGCACATCTTGCATGTCATTCCAACGCTCGAAAGGCACACGCCAATTCTTCGCGCTAAACATGGCTATCTCGTCGGGTGTTTCTTCGCGATAGTGGTAAAACGCGCGGTCAAGATATACTATCGCATCTGCCTGGCAATATGTTTCCACCATGAATGGGTTATCCGCCCATCCAGCCCCGGGAATAGGACGCATGCGAATTTTCTTTTCATCCAAAAAGCTTTTTCTGTAAAGCGCACTCCAAATGCAAGGGTGATGTCTTAGTAGTTCTGGCTCATCTGCAATCTTGAACGGTCGCTTGCTTTGATTTACGCGCATGTTGAAAGGACACTTATAAACAACTTGCTTTGATGTGTCAGGATATGTTACGCGCCAATAGGGCGTTTTCACGATGTCTATTTTCGTCATGAAACTCGAGGCAAACATGAGCATGTCGCCATACATGTTTTCATCTATCCAATCGTCTGGCTCCACAATGGCAATCCATTCACCGCTTGCTTCGCTTATGCCGCGGTTGCAACTTGCGCCATACCCTTCGTTTTGCTTATCGATTATCTTTATGCGCGCGTCTTTTGCGGCGTGCTTTTTTATGATTTCAAGCGAATTATCGGTGGAACCATCGTTCACGCAAATAATCTCAAGTTTTTTGTAACGTTGATTTCTCACACTTTGCAACGCCTGATCAAGATATTCAGAAACGTTATAGATAGGCATCACCACAGAAATTAGCGCATGAGGGTCATTCACAGGCGCATCTTCATCTGTTATCACTGTTATATATTTTCGTGCCATTTTTCACCTTTGCTTTCGTGCAACATCATTTTGTGCAAAACTATTAACTTAAGGGCTCGCCCTGAACCCAAAACGTATAACCTTCAAAACGTAAAATCTCCAAAACGTAAAACCTTTCCCAAGGCCCAAGATGTAAGCCTTATCCCAAAATCCTTTCTGCAAACAACAATTCATCATGCCACGCGTGCGCTTTTTGTCGAAAGAGCAATAGCACGGGCAGCCAAATAGGTTATCAAGAAATATACTACGTAAATTACAAGCACTATTCCCATAGTGCCAGCCACAGAAGACACAATGTCTGTCATTCCAAACGCGCTGAACACATCTTTCAGCGCCCAACACATAAGGCAAGCATGTGCCAGCGCCAAAACAAACGGATAGAAGAAATAAGCCCCCACTTGTCGCAAGAGTGCCATGTTCAGCGTGTGTGCATCTGCGCCTATTTTTGAGAGCATGTTATATCTATGAGCACTGTCCAGCGCCTCAGTCATCTGTTGCAAGGCCAATATTGCCGCACAAGCCACCATCAAAACCAGCCCGATATAGATGGCTAAATATGCAAAGATGGCAGAAAATCCACTTGCCCAAGCCTTCGCATCTTTCGCAGTCATGTGTGAACCCACAGGCCACGTGTTGTTAGATGAACCATATTTTTCGTTTATTGCTTCAGAGAAATTAGACATGGCTTCTTCTTTGTCTGCGCCTGAAAAGTTGATGTTTAGGGTAACAGACATAAGCGTGGCACTTGCTGGGTTTTCATCTATCACAGCGTCTTGCACAACTAGCGTGCCTGAATTGCTGTTCGACATAGAAGTTTGAGCACTAGTTTTTACCAAAGGCGCACCAGAAAATGTGAGTGTCTTATCGCCAAGTTTTATGCTCCCGTTTTTACCGAAATCTTTTAAGGCATCTTGCGCTTGCCAAGTGTCTGTCCAAAGGATGCATTCATTTTCGCCCAGTTCAATTTCATCTTCGCCGCAAAGCGCACGCAAACGGTTGATGTCAGACACCTTCACCACCAAAAGCGTGAAATCGCCCATCTCGCTTAAATATTTTTTCGCGGCGCTGCCTTCGCTTATTTCTGCCAAATCGGTGTAACTAACATTTGTCTGGTAATAGTTTATCTGCGCAGATTCGCCTATCGTGTTTGCCACTTCAGGCAATTCGCGCGAAATCGCAGTTAACATGTCATATCCATCTGCCTGTGCTGCCGCATTCGCTTCTGAAGTTGTTGCGTCGACGCCAAACATAGACATAATGTCTTTCATTTCCTGCGTAAAATCAAGATTAAAACTAACGCTGGCATCATATCGTGTGGAGTTTTTGAGGGATTGGTTTAGCGAAGATGAAAGCCCGAAGCCCAAGCACACACACACTATCGCTAAAAATAGTGCTATGCACACCACCGACACCGAAACAAATGCCGTGTTTATCCTGCTTGAAATTTGACGCAAGACAAACATGTTTACGTCTTTGTAATATAACTTTTTTCGAGACTTAAAGGCGTTCAGCAAAAACGTGCCCGACGAATAGAAAAACAGCACTGTGCCCACCAAGATGAGAACGGCACAAAAAGCAGGCGCGTTGTCGGAATCGGCAATGCCTGCGCCCGCAGATATTAACTTCCAATAGGCAACGCCAATGCAAACCAGCGAAACTAAAAACAACACCACGGTAACGCGAATGTTGCGAAGCACCACCGTTTCGTTTTGTTTTGTAGCGTTAATCAAGTTGATTAGCTTATAGCGCGAAATGGTGGCAACGTTGAATATAAGTGCCACCAAAAAAATGATGGCAAAATAGATGATGGTGGCGATGCAAGCATCTCCTGAAAACACTAGGTTGAAATTGCTCACGCTCATATCAAACATGCCTGCAGTTACAAACAACATGCCTTGCGACACAATGATGCCTAACACGATGCCGCACACCAAAGAAAGGATGCCTACAAGCAGTGTTTCTATCACTATGATGAGCGACACTTTCGATCTGTCCATGCCGAGCGTTAGATATACAGCAAATTCTGCTTTTCTGCGCTTTATCAAATATCTGTTGGCATAGATAACCAAAAAGCCCAAGATGATGGCAACCACAAAAGATATGCCTTTCATGGCTATGCCCAAAAGAGTCATCATAACGCGTTGCGCATCGTTCATGTCTAGTGCGCCTGCTTGCGAAGATATGGAGTTAAACGCGTAAAAGATGCATACGCCTAAAAGAAGCGTGATGAAATAGACAGTGAAGTCTTTGAAGCTTTTTTTTACGTTTCTGAAAGCAATTTTTGAATACATTTAGGCACCCTCTTTAGAAACGTTGCCTTGCAGCTGACTGTCTGCGCCGTCGTCTGCTCCCAGTTGTGCAAGCACGCCCAAAATGTCGTTGAAAAATTCTTTGCGTTCGCGTTTTTCCTTGTGCAGCTCTGTAAACAGTTTGCCGTCTTTAATGAACATCACGCGATTAGCATAGCTTGCCGCCACAGAATCGTGCGTTACCATCATGATTGTGGCGCCCATGTTTACATTCATGTTTTCCAGGCTCTCCAGCAAAACACGCGCATTTTTTGAATCGAGCGCGCCTGTGGGTTCGTCTGCCAAAACCAGCGATGGGTTGGTCACAATGGCACGCGCTGCCGCCGCACGCTGACGTTGTCCGCCTGAAATCTCGTAAGGATATCTGTCAATTTGATCGGATATGTTTAGAGTATCTGCAACGCTTTCCACGCGCTCTAAGATGTCTTCCACATCGACTTTTGAAATCGTGAGAGCAAGCGATATGTTCTCACGCAACGTCATGGTGTCTAACATATTTGAATCTTGAAAGATGAAACCCAGCTGTTCGCGCCTGAAACGAGATAGTTCTTTTTGGCGAAGCTCGGTGATGTCGGCACCTTGCACATAGATGTGCCCCTCGCTCACTTCGTCGATGGTTGATATGCAATTCAAAAGCGTTGTTTTACCAGAACCCGAAGGCCCCATGATGGCGATGAACTCTCCGGGTGCCACCTCTAGCGACACATTGTCGAGCGCACGCGTAGCGTTTTCACGCTTGCCATATATTTTAGAGATGCCTTCACAAACCAATACTTTTTCCATGTAATTTGCCTTCCCGTTTTTTGATTTTTATAAAACACAAAACCGCTTCTGAATATATTTTGAATATATAAAACTAACTAATTTAGTGCAAGTCATGAATTATACACATAGTTGTGTATATCCATAAAAAACAAGTTGCACCCGTGCGTTAGGAGTGCAACTTGTTTTTTTGCCACATGATGCAAAGCAATTTAAATCTGCAACCATAAATTTCTATTGCGACATATTATCTATGAGTCCTAAAACCTAAAATCTAAAAGCTAAAAGCTGGAACAACACTTAGACCATTGAATGATTCTGCAGCCCAATTTAATATTCCATTGTGGTTTGGATTTATAACCCAAAACAACATTGGATAGTCAGGATGAAAGATTGCTGGAGAACGTGTCCACCATTTAGGTTCTGAATAATTTGCCGCATTCGCAAGAGGCCAAATCTCATCTTTCGTTGTAAACAAGTAATCAAGAGCCCGATTGCCCGTATTAGTTAAACGTGCTAAGCCATTAATTTTAGATGTTGACACTTGTTGACTTTTCCAATATTGATATCGGTTGCCTTCTCTATTTACATCTTCATCAGTGTAACTTCCCGTCAAATAAGAATCTGAAGATTCTACATCCAAAACTTCTCCCGCAGACAAAATGAATAATTTATCGAACGTCTGCGTGCAATTGTTGCTTTTTTGACCTGATCCATTTTGTGAAACTTTCTTTGTATATTGAATTGCGTCTGTAAATGCAGAGTTAAACTTGTTGTAGATAAAACCACCATCATTTAAGGCAGTGCGCAACACCGATTTAGCCCACCCGCCTTCGTTAGCCGTATTGAAATCTGACTCATGATATGACCAATCATTAATTTCTTTGTCTGATATGCAGGTTGATATTTGAAACGCACGTGGCAAAGAGTTCAGCGCTTGAAAAGTTAGCGTAGAATTATCGTATTCATTGTCTGTAACTTTAGAAGAACCATCGTCTTGTTCAATCACCGCGCCACTGGATGCCATATGCTTACCCACCTGAATAATCTGAAATCTCACATATTTATTGCGTTCATCGATGCTGACTTCATTTTCGTTAACGTTAAATCTCTTGTTTTCGTTGTCCACATATACGCCTTTGTTTAAATTTCCCGAATCTACCCAATCCTCTGCGCTATTACCCCACGTCGTAAAGAGTAAATGTGAAAGATTTTCCATATATCCATAGTATTCATATGCTGTGGGCTGAGTTGCTTGATCAGGCTCTCCCGTAAGAGGCTGGTCGTTCAATTCAGTTTTTATCTTGGCGACATCAGCCTGAATTTCTTTTGCAGATTTTGTAACATTCCAATTATAGGCAGAGTATTCGTTGTTCCCAGAGTAAACCTGCAACCAATACGGACACTCCTCGCCATATGGGTCATCCACAACCCACATAGCATAAAGAGTTATAGACTCTGTTGCTTTATCGTTTTCAAAATCCCATTTATGTTCACCGTCTCGACTTGGATTGCTGATGGTATACCAACCTTGAATCGTAAGGCCATCAACGTTTTCCACTTCTGGCTCTATAATGTAAGTGCCATTTTCTGTGTCAGTTATCTTTTGTGAAGCAATCTTTGGGCCTCGATTGGAAGTGTCAAACTTTACAATATGTGTAATTTCAAAATTTGTTCGCAGACAGTCATCGCCAGCCGATGGAAGATCATAATTAGCCGCATCTTTTCCAGCTAAAGATGAAACTATCGCCTGCTTGTTGTTTTCTGCGTTGTATTCACCGACTTCTGTCTGCGCTCCAGTAACAACAGCTGAAACGTCGTCGCCAGATATTGCGTTATCTATAACGGCTAAAGGCGTTTTTGCTTTTCCGTCATATTCAAGCAACACATCACTCCACGAAATGCGAACAACAAGAGGAGAAATCGCGAAGGTGCGCGTTTGCTCTCCTATATAGGTGCCTGTGCCTTTCAGCGTAACGCTGCCCGTGCCGGCATTTATGTTGTTGGCATATTCAACTTCAAAATCGCGCCCTTGAACCAAGCCGTCGATAGTTACGGCGGGCTCTATTGCGCTGCCCGTGTAAACCAAATTGTCAGACGCGATCTTCGCCTTATCGAAATCTATCAACTGAAATATCGCTTTTCCGCTGCTGTTTGTCTTTTGGGAATATTGAGCCGAGCCTGCGTTAAAGCGAACGCTGCGATTTTTAACAGCATTTGAGTCGGCCTTATTTTTAGTAAGAGAAACCACAGCCACAACCAAATTGTCTATGCTTATATTCGACGATGCTCCAACGCTCACCTCGCCATTTTCACCGATAGACACGGCAACATTTTTAACAGGAGTGTTTGCATTTGTTACGCTAACTTTTGTTAAGCGGCCATTTTTGCTCTTGTCTGCCACAACAGCCACACCCGACGAGTCTGTTTTCACTGTGTCTGTTTGCTCATATGCTCGAAAGCCCACATCTTCGCCATTCCAGCCATTGTTTGCAATGAGTGAGTCGTTTTCTGTTTTGCTGGTGGTGAAATGATGTGCTGCAAGGCCATCGTTATACAAACGATACACACCAGAGGCACAAGGCATGGTGTTTCCCTTTGAATATTCAGCAGAATAGAATATTGGGCTCGAGTTGTTGTCGTATACCCAGCCCCACTTTGTGGCCAGCTCATCTGCCTCTGATT